>DATDGA010000146.1:0-15640 GCA_036522335.1 Burkholderiales bacterium | reverse complement strand
CGCGGCGCGCTTCGGTTTTGCCGTGGCGCCGGAAACGATGGCGCTTATGCGCTCGATGGTCGCAAACGGCGAGGCGGACGCCCTGGTGGCCGAGCGCGTGTGGCAGGAGTTTTCCAGGGGCCTGATGGAGGGCGATCCGGCCCTGATGTTCCCGGTGCTCGCCGAAGCGGGGCTCCTCCAGAAGGTCCTGCCCGAACTGAACCTCGCTTTCGAGGCCGGTCGGCCGGCGAACGATGCTGCGCGCGTTGTCGTTCGTTCGCTCGAATGCGCCGCGACCGAACGGCTCGGTCTTGCGCCGCGCTTCGCGCTGGTCGCGTCGCGCACGGATTCCACCGAGGCGACGCGAACCGTGAGCGAGCGACTCAAAGCGCCCGGTGAATGTCGCGATCTGGCCGTCCTCGCCCGGCGGCACGCCGAGACTGTCAAGCGCGCTCCCACCCTTCCCCCGCGTGATCTGCTCGCGCTGATCGAGCGCTGCGACGCCTTTCGAAGACCCGGGCGGTTCGAAGAACTGCTCGCTCTGACCGCGTGCCTTGAGCGCGGCGAGCTGGGCTGGGCACGAATACCTTACATGCCGCGCACGATACTTCGGCGCGCGCTCGGTGCGGCGATGCGGGTCAACGCGTCGGAGATCGTCGGGAGCAGCGCGAAGAGCGACATACCGGAAAAGCTGCGCCGCGCGCGGACTGCCGCGATCGGAGCGCTCATCTGAATGGACCTCAAACCCGAAGCGGCCACAGCGTGGCGCGACCTCAAGCGGAATCTCCTCGCTGGAACGCGCCTCGCGCTCTTCATGCCGGTGCGCCCCCTCGATTTCCGTATCTCGATCGGCCAGTACGTCGCGCTGTTGCTGACGAGCTTCGCGTTCTGGTTTGCCGGAGGCGTGCTGCACGCGGGTTTTCCGGGAACGGTTGATTTCAGGTCTCTCACGGCGGCGCTGGCGGAAATCCCCATCCTGCTGGGGGCGTGTCTTCTTGCCGCGAGACTTTTCCGGGGAGCACAGCTCGCAATTGCATTCGCGGTGTTGCTCGTCGCGACCGACCCCATTTTCGAACTCGTCGGCTTTGCCCTCCAGCTTGCAACGAGTTTTGTAGCGATCGAACGCTACGCGGAAGCGGCGAACGCGGTTTTCATAGCGTGGGGTTTTGCCGTGCTCGTGCGCACTCAGTACGTTCTCACCGGCTGGCGCGGCCGCGTCTCGGTGCTCGCGCTCGGGATGTTCACGGCTGTTTTTGCGGTCCTCATATCGGCTTTTCCGCGCGCCGAGGTCTGGACTGCGGTCCGGTACGACTCCGCCGATGCCTCGCGGCCTCGATTGACACAAGAAGAGGTATTTCATCGGCAGGGAAGGCTGCTCGATGAGAGGCTCGCCGCGCTGAGTCCCGAGCGGTCCGGCGTTGTAGATCTTTATTTCGTCGGTGTCGCGGGCGACAGCCAGCAGGACACTTTCTACTCGGAGCTCGTTTCGATAAGAGAACTCCTCGACGAGCGTTTCGACACCGCCGGCAGGTCGATTGCGCTCGTCAACAATCCCGCGACGCTGACGGAGCATCCGCTCGCCACGGTGAGCAACCTGCGCACGACACTCGCGCATCTCGGCAGCACCATCGATGCCGAAGAGGATATCGTCTTGCTGCACCTCACGACTCACGGGAGCGCCGACTACAGGCTCGCGTTCGAAATGCCACCGCTCGAGCTAACGCCCCTCACTCCGAGCGCGCTCGCGCGCATGCTTGCCGACAGCGGCATCAAGTGGAAGGTGGTCGTGATCTCGGCTTGCTTCTCCGGAGGGTTCGTCGAGCCGCTCAAGGATGCCTCGACCCTCATCATTACGGCCGCCGACCCGTTTCATTCATCCTTCGGCTGCGAGTACGACAGCGAATACACCTGGTTCAGCGAGGCGCTATACCATGAAGCGCTGCGCGAGACCTTCTCGTTTGCCGAGGCGTTCGAGATGGCGAAGGAAGCCGTCAGCGACCGGGAGCGGGCGGAAGGCGACGAACCCTCCAACCCGCAGATGTTCATGGGCGAGGCGATGAAGAAGAAGCTCCTCTCCCTCGAAAAACGTCTCGCTGCGAGAGCATCGCTGCAGCCTCAGAAGATCCGAGCCAGCAGCGTCAGGGCGAGCGAGAGCACGATGGTGCTCGTGAAGGGCAGATAGTAGAGCCGCCCTTTGTAGCGCACCGTGAGGTCGCCCGGCAGCCGGCCGAGCCCGTATCTCGACAACCGAGGCGCGAGCGCGGTGAGCACGATGAGGGCAATCACCACCGCCAGGATCCATTTCAGCATGGCTTTACTTTACCGGTCTTCGGGATAAACTGCGCGGCTCGCACGCCATCCAAGGGAAAAAAATGATCGAACTCTATACTTGGGGTACACCCAACGGTCGCAAGATTTCGGTCATGCTGGAAGAATGCGGCCTTCCCTACAGCGTCCACAAGATCAATATCGGGGCGGGCGAGCAACACGCTCCGGCTTACGTTGCGATCAATCCCAACGCCAAGATTCCTTCGATCGTCGACCCCGAAGGTCCCGATGGCAATCCGATCCGGATGATGGAATCGGGCGCGATCCTGATCTATCTTTCGGCCAAGACCGGAAAATTCCTGCCGAACTCGGACCGAGCGAAGTACGTGGCCCTGCAATGGCTGATGTTCCAGATGGGCCACGTCGGACCGATGTTCGGTCAGGTGCACCATTTCGTGCGCAACGCCAAGGAGCAGGTTCCCTACGCGATCGAGCGCTACATCAAGGAAAAGGACCGCCTCTACAGCGTGCTCGACCGGCGCCTCGGCGAGGAGGCTTACCTCGCCGGCGAATACTCGATTGCCGACATCGCCACCTATCCCTGGGTTGCGCGCTACGAGTGGCACAAGACCGACTTGAACGTCTATCCCAACGTGAAGCGCTGGTTCGACACGATCGGCGCGCGGCCAGCGGTCAAGCGCGGGATGGCAGTGCCTTCGTGAGGAAATGAACGTCGTCTCTTAACAGACGAAGGTCGGACAGGAAGCGGTGTCTAATTTCACGGCATTACGTAGTTCACTATACGTTAAGCGGTTCGCCAAAATACGGAGGGTCAAACATGGACCTCAAACAGGGACTTCACAGGGAGCTGAAGATCACGACAAAGGAATTCGTAAATGCGTTGGATCAGCGCTTTGAGCCGACGACTGGCGTCAAAGTCTATCCGGAACGAATGGTAATGGCGCGGAACTTGAAGGAGTAAATCATGGCGAAAGTAAAGGTCGCACCGTTCGATGCATCCGAATATCTCGACGATGAGGAGGTCATCGCCGAATATCTCACGGCGGCACTGGAAGATCCCAATCCGGAAGTATTTCTGATCGCAGTGGCGAATGTCGCCAAGGCACGGGGAATTGCCAAGGTCGCCCAGGATTCCGGACTAGGTCGCGAGAGTCTGTACAAGGCGCTCGCGCCTGGCGCTAAACCGCGTTACGAGACCGTTCGCAAGTTGATGGATGCCCTCGGTGTAAAGCTGACGGTGACAGCGAGCTGAGGTGTTACGGCCTAATTTTTCGCTGAGATCAAACGCTACCGCTTCCGCGCGTACTTGACGAGGAACGCGTTGATCTCATCAACCCTGAGTTGAGGTTCGCGCGGATCGGGCTGGTTGCCGACGACCCGGTTCATCCAATCCATGTTCTTTTCCATGCGCGCCACGATCGCCGGCCATTCCGACGCCTTGTGGCGTTGCGGATCGGGAAGCACGTGGCACTGCTGGCAGGCGAGCTTGAACGACTGGCCTTCGGGGAGATTCACCGCGGGATACTTGTTCGGGTCGAGCGGCTGCTGGCTGTATTTCTGCAGATAGGCGAGCAGGATTTCCGCCTCGGCGGCCGTGGGCGCTTCCACGCCCGCCATCATGTCCTGCATGAGCTCGCCCAGGTTCCCCTTGCCTCTCATGCGTACCACCATGCGCTCGAAGATCCCCGGCCATTTCTCCGCTTGATGCATCGCCGGATTGGGCAGGTTGTGGCATTGCACGCAGTACTGCACCACGAGGCGGGCGCCTCGCGACTTGGGCGTGGGGAGTCCCGTGAGCCCGAACGTGGGCGGGAGGATGCGCTCGAGCATCGGGCCGTGCGGGCTTTCGGCCCAGCGCTTCTTCGCTTGCGCGACGAGCTGGGCCGCGTCCTGGGCTGAGGCTGCCGTCGCCAGGAGCAAAGCGGCAGCGGGCAGCACGGCGGCGAAGTGCATGCCCGGAATTATACGTGCGCCCGGGCTTATTTCTTTTGTGCGCCGGCCGCTTCCTTCTCCAACATCGGCTTCATCTCGCGCTCTTTCTTCTCGGCCGCTTTCTTGACGTCGCCCTTCTTCATGCTCTTTTTCTTCATTTCACCGTGCATAGGCTCGTCCATTTTCATGGGCTTGCCCGAAGTCTCCGCGGCGTGCGCTGCAGGCCCGGCGGCAAGCAACGCTGCCGCGATGCATACCTTGAGCGATTTCATGTCGTCTCCGCGCAGGATAGATCAGCTGCCGCTGAACCAGTTGTAACCCTGATCCTCCCAGTATCCGCCCGGGTACTCATTGGTGACGAACATCGCCATGATGTGCTTGGGATTCTTGAAGCCGAGCTTGGTGGGAATCCGGAGTTTCATCGGGAAACCATATTTCGGGGGGAGGATCTGGTCTGCAAACCGGAAAGTCAACAGGGTCTGCGGATGGAGCGCGGTCGCCATGTCGATGCTGGTGTAGTAGTCGTCGGCGCATTTGAACCCGACGTATTTTGCGGAGGTGTCGGCCCCGACGCGCGCAAGGAAATCGGAAAACCGCACGCCACTCCACTTGCCGATCGCGCTCCAGCCCTCGACGCAGATATGGCGGGTGATCTGCGAGGTCTGCGGCAGCGCGTAGAGTTCGGGCAGCGTCCAGGGTTTCTTCTCGCGGATCATGCCCTCGAGCTCGAGCTCATAATCCTTGGCGTCCACCAGCGTGACCTCGTCCTCGCGATAGAACGCGTTGAAGGGGAAGGGCTTGGTGATCGCGCTCTCGGGGAATTCCGGCGCGAGCTTGTTCGGGCCGAAGAGCCAGGCTTGAGCGCCGTCGTTCCAGCGGGACATTCCCTTGAGCAGGCTCTGCACGCCCTCGTCATCGGTGAGTTCGCAGCCCGACAGCAAGACGAGCGCGCCGAGCGAGAGTCCTTGCCTGAGGAAGAGCCTGCGCTCGATCGAGCGGATGAGCTTCGGCGAGTGATCCGCGAGGCTCGTTTCCATCGTACGTTTCTTCATGACGCCCTCCTTGTGCGGCCGGTAAGCATCGTCGGCAAGGTTCGGGGAACGAGAATCACCATGACGATGTGCGTGAGCACGATGAATACGAGCAGCGCCATCGCGAGAAAATGCACGATGCGCGCGCCTTCATAGCCTCCGAAAATCGCGGTGATTTCCTGCAGCTGAACCGGTTTCCAGATCGCCAGGCCCGAAAAGACCAGCACGATTCCGCACGCGATGATCGCGAGATAGGCCGCGCGCTGCGCCGCGTTATATACGGACAGGTCCTCGTGCGCGAGCTTGCCGCGCAGCGCCTCCAGCACGTCGTGGAATATCGCCCGCGGCGTGAGCGGCAGGAGCTTCCTCCTGAAGTGCCCCGAGACGATGCCGTAGGTCACATAGACGATGCCGTTCAGCACCAGCAGCCACATGGCGGCGAAGTGCCATTGCAGCGCTCCGGCAAGCCAGCCCCCCAGCGTGAGTTCGCTCGGAATCCGGAAAGGAAAAAACGGCGACGCGTTGTATATGCGCCAACCGCTCGTCACCATGATGAGGATGGCAAGCGCGTTGATCCAATGCGTGATGCGCACGACGGGCGGATGGATTTTCACCCAGTCCGTCCGGTTCTGCTGCCCCGTTTCCATTTGCACCTCCTCCGGCCGTCCTCCGACCCGACTTCGTCGGGACGGACGGCGAATACCTTACAGCGATTGCCGCCGGTCGCCTTCAATGAAGCCTGTGAGCGGGCTGGGAAATCCCCGCGCGAGCGCGATCACCTTGAAGAGCTCGCCCATCTCCGCCGGGCTCATCAGCCGGTTTGCCTGATTGGCGAGCGGCAGAAAGGCACCTGCGTCTTCCGGCGGCGTGCGCGACATTACGTCGGTAATGCCGCAATTCACGAGGAACTGCGCCTGGCTCGTATAGCCGGCGGCTTCCAGCCCGCCTTCGCGCGCGGCTTCGGCAATGGCGCTGAAGTCGACGTGGCTGGTGATGTCCTGCAGGCCCGGGAGGAAAAAGGGATCGGCGTGCGCATGGTGGCGGTAGTGGCACATAAGCGTCCCGTCTTTCCGCTGGGGATGGTAGTACTCCTTTTGCGGAAAACCATAATCGACGAACAGCGCCACGCCTTTTTCCAGGATGCCCGCGAGCGAACGCACGAAGCCCCGCGCAGCCAGTTGGATCTCGGTGCGAAAGCCCTCCGGAAGCGCGAGAGAACGCGCGGCCTCGAGGGATTCGCCTGCGGCCAATCGCCAGGACCAGTCGAAGCGATCGTTGCGGATGCCGACGCCGCCTTCCTCGATTTTCCCTCCCTGCACGCGGACCAGGTGCACGGGCATCGCGTCCAGCACTTCGTTGCCGAGGACCACGCCGGAAAACGCGGGAGGCAGGCGATTGAGCCACGCCACCTGTTCGAGCAAGTGCGGCACCCTTGCGGCAAGCGTGTCGCGGCTCCGCTCGCGCAGATCGGCCGAGAGTTCGAGAATGAGATAACTGCGCGGTACTTTTCCGGAGCGCTCCAGTTCCTCGAGCAGGGTCGCGGCGAGCGCGCCGCTACCCGCGCCGACTTCGAGCACCTCGTCGAATCCCGCGTCCAGCACCTGCCTTACCTGGCGCGCGAGAGTCTGGCCGAAGAGCGGCGAGATCTCCGGCGCCGTGACGAAATCCCCGGCCTTGCCGAGTTTCCTCGCGCCGGCGCTGTAATAGCCGAGCCCGGGAGCGTAGAGTGCGAGCTCCATGTATCGGGCGAAGCTGATCCACCCGCCGCTCGCCGCGATTTCGCCGCGAATGTGGCCAGCGACGCGATCGCTGTGTGCGCGCGCGTCGGGCGTGGGTTCGGGGAGCGGCATGTCGGGAACGGAAAGAGTATTCCGGTATCATTCTAGGCCATGGCCGAAGCGCTTTCAGGGAAAGTTGTGCTCGTCACCGGCGGCGCAAAACGCGTCGGCGCGGCAATCGCACGCCGCCTGCACCGCGAGGGCGCGAACCTCATGCTGCACTACCGGGGATCGGAGCGCGAGGCGAGGGCGCTGCGCGGCGAGCTGAACGCCGCACGCGCGGACTCCGTTGCCATGGTGCAGGCCGATTTGCTGGATGTCGCCGGCCTCTCCGAAATCGTGAGGAATACCCTCGGCTGCTTCGAGCGGCTCGACGCGCTCGTCAACAACGCATCCTCCTTCTTTCCGACGCCGATCGGCGAAATCACCCATGCAACCTGGGACAGCTTGATCGGCGCGAACCTGCGGGCGCCGCTGTTTCTCGCGCAGGCGGCCGCGCCGCACCTGAAGAAGACCGGGGGTGCGATCGTCAATATCACCGATATCCACGCCGAGCGGCCGCTGAAGAACTACGTCGTCTACTCGGTAGCGAAGACGGGGCTCGTGGGTCTGACGCGCTCGCTCGCTCGCGAGCTTGCGCCCGAGGTACGCGTCAACGGCGTTGCGCCCGGCGCGATCGTCTGGCCGGACGACGGCTCGTGGGACGACCTGACGCGCCAGCGCATCGTGTCGCACACCTTGCTGAAGCGTACGGGCGAACCCGACGACATCGCCCGGGCAGTCTATTATTTGCTCGCAGAGGCGCCTTATGTCACGGGGCAGATCATCGCCGTGGACGGAGGGAGGAGCATCAACTTATGAATACAGCCGTTTTGCATTCATGAACGCCCCGGAAAAAGTCCATTTCACGCGCAAGCAGCAGTTCGAGGCGGGAAAGCTCGAGAAGCGTCTGTGCCGCCTCGTCGGCGAGGCGATCGGCGACTACGACATGATCCGCGCGGGCGACCGCGTCATGGTGTGCCTCTCCGGCGGCAAAGACAGCTACGGGCTGCTCGATGTGCTCCTGAAGCTGCGCGAGCGCGCGCCGGTTTCCTTCGAGCTCATCGCCGTCAATCTCGATCAACGCCACCCCGGTTATCCCGAGCACGTCTTGCCCGACTATCTCAAGTCGCTCGGAATTCCTTTCCGGATCGAGGTGCAGGACACTTATTCCGTAGTGAAGCGCGTCGTCCCCGAAGGTGAGACGATGTGCGGGCTGTGCTCGCGGCTGCGCCGCGGCGTCCTCTACCGCGTCGCGCGCGAGTTGGGTGCCACAAAGATCGCGCTCGGCCACCACCGCGACGACATCCTCGAGACCTTCTTCCTGAATCTCTTCTTCGGCGGCAAGATGAAGGGGATGTCGCCCAAGCTGCAATCCGACGACGGAAACCACGTCGTCATCCGGCCGCTGGCCTATGTAGCGGAGAAAGACCTCGAAGCCTACGCAGAGATTAGGGGTTTCCCCATCATTCCCTGCGACCTCTGCGGCTCGCAGCCGACGCTGCAGCGAAAGCAGGTGAAGGGCATGATCGCCGAATGGGAAAAGCGCTATCCCGGCCGCGTGGAATCGATGTTCCGCGCGCTCTCCGATCTCGTACCTTCGCACCTCATGGACCGGAAGCTCTTCGATTTCACCGCCGTTCGGGCCTCAGGCGAAGCGTCGGGGGACGGCGACAAGGCGCTCGACGCGAAAGCCTGACCGTCGTCGCGCCGTGCGGAGGCTGCGCAATGGCAACGCGATCGTCTCCGCTTTCCTCTTTCGTCACGCCTCAGGCGCCCGCGTTGAACCTAGCGCCAGCGTCGCGTTCTATATCGCAATACCGATGAAACGCGAAGCAATGAGAGGAACGAACCGCAAATGAGGCATCCGGCGGGCATCGCAGGCGCCTTCGTCGTCGCAGCATTCGTCACACTAGCATTGGCGGCGGTCGGGCGCGTGGCCGCCCAGGACTGGCGCACGGCGAGTCAGGAGCCCGTGGGTCTCGCCCCCGACCCGACGAAGACCCCGGAGGCGGTCGTGCAGGTCTACGCCGCACGCGTCTGGGGATGGCGTGGCGCGTTCGGCGTGCACACCTGGATCGCGGTCAAGCCGGCGGCAGCAAGGGACTACACCGTCTACGAGATCATCGGTTGGCGCCTGCGCTCGCAGGACACGGCGCTCGTGGTGCGGCACCGCGCGCCCGACGCCCGGTGGTTTGGAAGCGTGCCGGAGCTCATCGCGGAAAAGCGCGGCGCCGGGGTCGAAGAGCTGATCGCGCGCGTCGATAAAGCCGCGCACGCCTATCCCTGGGCGGATGAATACACCCTATGGCCCGGGCCGAACTCCAACACTTTCACAGCGTGGGTGCTGCGTGCCGTACCCGAACTCGAAGCGGATCTGCCGCCGACTGCAATCGGCAAGGACTATTCCGGGACGAAACTGGTCGGATCCGCGCCGAGCGGGCGCGGCTTCCAGTTCTCGCTCTTCGGCCTCGCCGGTCTTACCGCGAGCGCAGTCGAAGGCTTGGAAGTGAATGTCCTCGGGCTCACGTTCGGTATCAATCCGTTCGATCCGGCGCTCAAGCTGCCGCTCGTAGGCCGCGTCGGTCCCGCGCGCGCGTTCGCATCGAAAGCGGACGAACCCGCAGCAGAAGAACACGCCCTCTAGAGTGCGAGGGCTGTTAGGACTTCAGCAAGGCGTTGTTGAAGCAGAAGACGTTCTCTCTCAGGTATACGAAGTCGAAGTCGAAAGACGATATCGCCTTCAGGAAGTTTTTCGAATTGGCTTCGCCGGGCAGCATCCAGTCGTGCAACTCGATGATGAGAAGCGGAATCCGCTCGAGCCAGCCGAAATCCCTCGAAAACAGTTCCTTTTCTCCGCCTTCGATGTCGATCTTGAGAATCAGAGGAGAGTACTTCTTGGGCGGGAAATCGTCCAGGATCTGCGGGACAGTAGTGACCTTCACCTCGTAGAGTCCGCGATCCGAAACGCGAAAGCCCCAATCACCGAGGCCCGGGTCCTGCAGGAAAAGCGTTCCGGGTCTGCTCCCCAGAGCTCCTTCTATGAGGCGAACGTCCAGACCGGCGCAGTTTTTTTCCAGGTAGCGGCAGTTGTTTCGTTCCGGCTCGATGGCGACGATCGCCGCTTTGGGGTACTTGAAATGGAAAAAGACCGGACTTGCGCCGATATTCGCTCCGGCGTCGATGATGAGGCCGGTGCGGCCGCTGTCTTCCGTGCGCTTCACATACTGCGAGAAAACTTGGTAAAGAGGAAACCTCGACAGATCGTAGTCCTGATTCTGGAATATCTGCTCGATGACTCCCTTGTCCCCGATACTGTCCGCGCGGAAGAAAAATTCCCTGGTCTCGCCATTGACAGACAACACGATCTTTTGGTCTTGGCTGGCGGACACGATCGAAGAGCCTGTTCGTCGATGTGAATCTATCCAAACCATTCTAAAGCATGCGCGCATTTGACAGAACCGGGTTGCCAAACGGCGGAGCTTGCTGTCTAGTAGCGGTTAACATGCGTTTGCTCGGACAAAGAGACCCCGCGTGACTCCGGGCTCGGCTCGCGAAGTGCTGCTCGTCGGCAGCGTGGGCCTGCGCGACAGCGAGGAAGTCTTCCGCGCCGTAGGACCGCTGCTCGGCGCCCGGATGAGCCGCATTCCGGACGGCGAGACCGGCCAGAGGACGTCGTGGGTCGCTCGGCTGCGCTTCGTGCTCGAGGGAAACCCCGTCTTCGAAGACGATCCGAAGGAGCTCGCCGCCGGCGGCCGCATCACGCATCCAACCGAAGGCACGCGTACCTGGAAAGGCAGCGCCATCGTTCCGCGCGGTGCCCCGCTTCCGCCCCGCATGCGCCTCAAGACGGGCGCGCGCGCGGAGGACGTCCGCATTGGAAGGCTCGGCTATCCGGAAGCTGCGGTCGATTCCTACAAGCTGCTTTGCGCCTTGCGCGAGGAGGGAGTCGTACCGAAGCACCTGCGCTTCCAGGTTTCGCTGCCGACGACTGCGGCATTCCTGAACGCGCACCTCGTCTACGAACATCACGCGCTCGTCGAGCCGATCTACCGCGCGCAACTCTTCCGCGAGGTGGACGAAATCTGTCAGGCGATCCCGCACAAGGATCTCGCCCTTCAGTGGGACGTCTCGAGCGAGATGGGCCAATGGGAGGGCGTGCGTCATGCCTGGTTCCCCGACGTGAAGGTGGGCGTGATCGAGCGTCTGGCGCTTCATTGCAACCGAGTCCCGCGCGACGTCGAGCTGGGCGTGCATCTGTGCTACGGAAGCTATGGCGGCCGACATTGGAAGGAGCCCGAGAGCACTGCGAACATGGTGGAAGTCCACAACCGGCTCGCCGAAAAAATCGACCGGCCGCTAACCTACATTCACATGCCGGTTCCGGTGGATCGGAGCGACGAGGCCTACTTCGCGCCGCTGCGGGATCTGAAGCTGCGTCCCCCGACCAGGCTTTTCCTCGGCTTGGTGCACGATTCCGACGGCGTCGAGGGAACGCGTCGTCGCATCGCCGTGGCAACGAAGTATGCGCGCGACTTCGGCATCGCCGCGGAGTGCGGGTTCGGCCGCCGGCCACCGGAAACGATCCCGAACCTGCTGCGGGTACACTCCGAAGCTTGAGCTAGTCTTTCCCCCTCAAATGATGAAGCGCTTCGCATTTCTGCTGGCAACTATCGCTGCCGCGTGGCACGGACTCGCGCTCGCGCAAGCTCCCCTCTGGCCGCAAAAGCCGGTGCGGGTTCTCGTGGGACTCGCGCCCGGCGGCAATCCCGACACCTTGGCACGCATGCTTGCGGCGAAATGGAGCGAAGCCTTCGGCCAGCAGTTCGTGGTCGAGAACCGTCCGGGAGCGGGCAGCACGGTCGCGGCCGATCTCGCCGCGAAGTCCGCGCCTGACGGCTACACCGTTCTCATCAGCGACAGCAGCGTCGTCACGACGGCGCCGCATCTCTACAAGTCCTTGCCCTACGATCCGTTTCGCGACCTTCAGGCCGTGTCGCTCGCGGTGGTGGTGCCGATGTGGCTGGTGGTGCATCCATCGGTGCCAGCCAGTTCGCTCGCCGAGCTGGTTGCGCTCGCGAGATCGGCAAAAGAGCCGATGCCCTACGCGTCCTCGGGCAACGGATCGATCCACCATCTCACGATGGAACTGTTCAAAGCCGACATGGGCGTCGACTTCACGCACGTTCCTTTCAAAGGCGCGGGGCAGTCGGTCCCGGCGATGATCGCGGGCGACGTCAAGCTCGGCTTCATCGGCTACCCCGCGGCGGCGAGCGCGATCAAGACCGGCCGCCTGCGCGTGCTCGCCTTCAGCATGGCCAAGCGCTCCGCCCTCACCCCGGATATCCCGACCGTGGCCGAGACGGTGGACCCGGGGTTCGACATGGCCGCACCGCTCGGCGTGTTCGTCGCCGCGCGCACGCCGCCCGAAATCGGCGCGCGACTGAACAAGGCGGTGAACGACGCGGTGCGCGCCTCCGACATGTTGGAGCGCATGCGCGCGATCGGCATGGAGCCCGCCGGCACGACGCCGGAGCAGTACGAAAGAATGCTTCGCGAGGAAAGCGAGCGCTTGGGGAGGCTGATCGAGCGTATAGGGATGCATTTGGATTGACACGCAAGGCCCGCTTCTTGGCCACAGCGCTGCGTGAATGGTATCTTGTCAAAATAATATTGACATGCTACGCTCTCAGCTCGTTTACCCATGAACTGCGCCACCCGCCTCGTCGAGATCTTCGGAAGCCAAGCAGACGTCGCCCGCGCCTTCCGGCTCGACCGCGCAGTGGTCAACAACTGGGTGAAGTTCGGCTACGTGCCGGCGCGCTGGGCGATGGAAGTCGAACACGTCACCGACGGCAGGATCGCTGCGGTCGAAGTGTTGAACGAAGCCCACGCAAAGAAACCGGTGAAGGTCAAATCGCGCCCCGACGATCATCTGTTCGGGTCACCTCTTTCTGGAAAGGAAGCCATGAACGATTTCGCGCCTGCAAAACGCATCAGTTCTTTCCATCCGCCGCAGCGCACGCTCTTGGGCCCCGGCCCGACCGAGATCCACCCGCGCGTGCTTACCACGATGAGCCAGCCGGCGATCGGCTACCTCGATCCCGTTTTCGTCGAGATGATGGAGGAGTTGAAAGGGCTGCTGCGCTACGTCTATCAGACCAAGAACCCGCTCACTTTCCCGATCTCGGGTCCGGGTTCTGTCGGCATGGAATACTGCTTCGTCAATCTCGTCGCCCCAGGTGACAAGGTCATCGTGTGCAGGAACGGCGTGTTCGGCGGGCGCATGATCGAGAACGTCGAGCGCGCGGGCGGCAAGGCCGTCGTCGTCGAGGACGAGTGGGGCTCGCCAGTCGACCCGCAGAAGCTCGAGGACGCGCTGAAGAAAAACCGAGACACGCGTGTGGTGGCTTTCGTGCACGGCGAAACCTCCACCGGCGTGCAATCGGACGCGAAGACTCTGGTCGGGGTCGCGCACAAGTACGACACGCTTGCGATCGTCGACGCGGTCACCACGCTCGGCGGCTCGCCCGTGAAGACGGATGAATGGAAGATCGACGCGATCTACTCGGCGAGCCAGAAGTGCCTCTCCTGCACGCCGGGGCTGTCGCCGGTGTCCTTCTCCGAGCGTGTGGTTGAATACGTCAAGGCGCGCAAGGACAAGATCCACTCCTGGTTCATGGACATGAATCTCCTGCTCGGCTACTGGGGCGCGAGCAATCGCACCTATCACCATACCGCGCCGACCAACTCGCTTTTCGGCCTGCACGAAGCGCTGCTTTTGCTGCGCGAGGAGGGCATGGAAAACGCCTGGGCGCGCCACCAGCGCCATCACAATGCGCTGAAGGCCGGCCTCGAGGCGATGGGACTCAAATTCCTGGTGAAGGAACAGTACCAGTTGCCGCAGATGAACGCGGTGCGCTGTCCCGAGGGCGTGAACGAAGCCGAAGTGAGGAAGACGCTGTTGAACGAGTTCAGTATCGAGATCGGCGCGGGCCTGGGCCCTCTCGCCGGCAAGATCTGGCGCATCGGCATCATGGGCTATTCCTGCCGTCCGGACAACGTGATGCTGTGCCTGTCGGCCCTCGGGTCGGTGCTGTCCGACATGGGCATGAAAGTCCACGTCGGCGATGCGGAGGCCGCTGCACACGGAGCCTACGCTTCGATGCACGTCAAGGCCGCGCAACAAAAGCAAAAAAGCCGCGCCGCGGCCTGATTGACCCCGCTCGCGGCGCGGGCATGCCGGCCCACGCTTTGAGCGGGGCTTGACTTTTTCTGAGCGCTTGCTCATAATGCCTGAGCGTTTGCTCAATACCGTTCCTCTTTCCAGACCTAATCAGGCGTGGCCAAGCCCTCCGCATCCCGTTCCGCTTCCCGCGCGCCTTCGCCCGACCAGAAGGAGAGGTTGCTCGCCGCGACCGAGCGCTTGCTCTCCTCGCAGGGGCTCGGCTGCGTCAGCACGCGCGATATCGCCCGCGCGGCGAACGTTGCCGAGGGCGCGCTCTACAACCATTTCGGCGACAAGGCCGAGCTGATCCTGGCTGTAGTGCTGCACCAGCTCGGCGACTTTCCCGAGGTGCTGCATAGCCTTCCCCTTCAGGTAGGGCAGAACACGGTGCAAAAGAACCTCGAGCACGTGCTTGAGAGCGCTTTCGCTTTTCATCATCGGATCACCCCGCTGGTGTGCTCGCTTTTTGCGGACCAGGAGCTCCTAGTCAAGGTGCGCGGCATGATGAACGAACGTTCCATGGGGCCGGGGCGCTCGGCTTTCGCGATCGCGGCTTACTTGCGCGCCGAGCAGCAGCTCGGCCGCGTGGCAGCGTCCGCTGTTCCGGAAACCGTCGCTGAGCTGATGATGGCGGTGAGCTTCAACACAGCCTTGTGCGACCAATTTTTCTGCGGCAGTTCGGACGCAAAGGGCAAACCACACCAGCGACTGCGCGAAGCGGTGCGAGCGCTGATGAACGGGCTTCAGCCCGCGAACGGAGAAGACCGGGTCGCTCCGAAAGGAGCGAGGAAATGAGCCGGCTGAAATCGCTCACTCTCTCGGCGATCACGGCCCTGCTCGCTGCCTGCGCGGTCGGTCCCGACTATCGCGCTCCCGACGCGCCCGCGGCGAACGGCTACACCGAAACGCCGCAGCCCGATCGCACCGATTCCGCTCCGGTGCAGGGCGGCGACGCGCAGCGCTTCGAGCTCGGCGCGAAGATCTCAGCCGAGTGGTGGACGATCTTCGGGTCGCCCGAGCTCGACGCGTTGATCCGGGCCGCGCTGGCCGGGCAGCCGACGCTCGCCGCCGCCCAGGCCGCGCTGCGCCAGGCCGAGGAAAACGTGAATGCACAGTACGCGGTGCTCTACCCGAGCGTCGATGCGGCCCTCTCGGCGAGAAACCAACGGGTCTCCGGAGCGACCTTCGGCAACCCGTCGATTCCCTCGACCACGTTCAACCTCTACAACGCCTCGGTGAACGTGAGCTACCAGATCGACGTCGCGGGCGGCGCGCGCCGCGAGCTCGAAGCCCTGGAGGCCGGCGTCGACTTCCAGCGGCTTCAGGTCGAAGCCACCTATCTTTCCCTGACTGCGAACGTCGCA
>DATDGA010000145.1:0-2316 GCA_036522335.1 Burkholderiales bacterium | reverse complement strand
ATCGGGTCGGTGCGCAGCTTGTGCCAGGCGCCCGAGAGCGTCATGATGCCGTTGATCATCCCGCCCCAGGAGGGCGCGAGCAGGATCAGGGAGAACACCATGCCGAGCGACTGCGTCCAGTCCGGCAGCGCGGTGTAATGCAGGTGGTGCGGGCCCGCCCACCTGTAGGTGAAGATCAGCGCCCAGAAATGCACGACCGAGAGCCGGTAGGAATACACCGGCCGCCCCGCCTGCTTCGGAATGAAGTAGTACATCATCCCGAGAAAGCCCGCGGTGAGGAAAAATCCGACGGCGTTGTGTCCGTACCACCACTGCACCATGGCGTCCTGCACGCCGGCGTAGGCCGAATAGGATTTCCACAAGGTCACCGGCAACGCGGCGGAGTTCACCACGTGCAGCAGCGCGATGGTGAGGATGTAGGCGCCGAAGAACAGTTGGCGACGTAGATGTGCGGCGTCTTGCGCTTGGCGATCGTGCCGAAGAACACGATTGCGTAGGAAACCCAGACGAGCGTGATGAGAATGTCGATCGGCCACTCGAGCTCGGCGTACTCCTTGCCGGCGGTGATGCCAAGGGGCAGGGTGATCGCCGCGAGCACGATCACCGCCTGCCAGCCCCAGAAAGTAAACGCGGCCAGTCCTTCGGAGAACAGGCGCGCGTGGCAGGTGCGCTGCACGACGTAGTAGGAAGTCGCGAACAGCGCGCAGCCGCCGAAGGCGAAGATCACCGCGTTGGTATGCAGCGGGCGCAAGCGCCCGTAAGTCAGCCAGGGCGTATCGAAGTTGAGCTCGGGCCAGATCAGCTGGGCCGCGATCAGCACACCGACCAGCATGCCCACCAGGCCCCAGACCACCGTCATGACGGCGAACTGGCGTACCACCGTGTAGTTATACGTCCCCTGTTCCGCCATGCTTCTCCTCCTGCGGTTCGGCCGGGCCACGGGCGGCCAGCGTGCCATCGTAGCGGGCGTCCGGCCGCGGCTTTTGACCCAGATCAAACGAAGCGCTCGCGCCGGCGGAACTATCGTCGTCGGCGAGAACCCTGACCGCCGCGCCCTCCAGGTCGTCGAACTGACCGCTCTGGAGCGCGAACCAGAACACCGCGCCTATCGCGAACACCAGCGCGACGCTCAAGGGAACGAGCAGGTAGAGGATCTCCATGGCTTCAGGCCTGCAAGGCAGCGGCCTCGGGGACCGCGGCCCGTGCGGGGCGCTCGCCATGCTGTCGCTGGAGCCGCAGCGCGTTGAGCACCACCAGAAGCGAGCTTCCCGACATGCCGATTGCCGCCGCCCACGGAGTCAGCATTCCGGAGAAGGCGAGCGGAAGGACGAGCAGGTTGTAGGCGAACGCCCAGGCGATGTTCTGGCGTGTGACGCGCAGCGTCGTGCGCGCGTAGCCGACCGCGCGCGGCAATTCGCGCAGATCCTCCGAAAGGATCACGACGTCGGAGCGCATTTGCGCGAGGCGCGTGCCGCCGCCCATGGCGAGCGACACGTCGGCCTGCGCGAGGACCGGCGCGTCGTTGATTCCGTCGCCCACCATGGCCACCCGCCGGCCCTGCCGCTGCAGCTCGACGACGTAGCGGCGCTTGTCCTCGGGCGAGGCGCCGGCGCGCACGATGGCTATGCCCGCGCGACGGGCGACGTCCGCAGTCGCGCGCTCGCCGTCGCCGCTCAGCAGGTGGACTCTCACTCCCAGAGCGCGAAGCGCGTCGACGGCCTCGCTCGCCTCGGGGCGCAGCTCGTCGCCGAGAGCAAATGAAGCGAGAACCCCGAACTCGTCGCCGAGCCAGACTTGCGTGCCCGCCGCGCTTTCCGGCGTCGCGACCGGCGCAGTCGCCAGTCCGAGAACGAACGTAGGCGTGCCGATGCGATAGCGGCGCCCGTCGACGCGCGCCTCGACACCCGCGCCGGGAACGTTGCGGATCTCCTCGACATGAAGGGCGGGCGATCCCGTGCCCGCCGCCGCGATCGCGCGCCCGATGGGATGCTCGGACGCCGCTTCGATTGCCGCCGCGATCTCGAGACAGTGATCCCTGGCAACACCGCCGCGGACCGTCACGTCGACCAGCCGCAACTCGCCGCGCGTCAGCGTCCCGGTCTTGTCGAAGATCACGTCGGTCGCGCGGGCGAGCGCCTCGACCGCCTGGTTTCGCGCCACGATAACGCCGCGCCCTGCGAGCTCGGCGACCGCGACACCGAGAGCGACGGGTGTCGCGAGCGAAAGCGCGCACGGGCAGGTCGCGACCAGGACCGCGACCACGACCGCGAGCGCGCGGCCCGGCTCGCTCGCTGTCCAGAAAATTCCGGCGGCCGC
>DATDGA010000144.1:0-2615 GCA_036522335.1 Burkholderiales bacterium | reverse complement strand
GCTACTCCGGATGGGCGCCGGGCCAACTGCGGGGAGAGATCGACCGCGGCGATTGGCTGATCGTCGACGCCGTCGCCGACACCGTGTTCCTGAAAGACACTTCGAATCTCTGGCGAGACATGGTGCGGCGCGCGAGCGCGATCCGCGCCGACGCCGGTCTGTTGCTCCGCTAGATCGTTTCGACGCGCTCTACCGCCCCAAGCCAAGGCCTCTTGCCCCGACTCACTTCTTGAGGCCGATGAGCTGCATGATGCGCGCGAGCTCTGCATCTTCCCTTGCGATGAGATTCCCGAACTCTTCCGCCGGCATGAAGGCCGGGCGCACACCCAGCCTTTCGCACCCCTGAGCGAATTCCGGGCTCTCCGCGGTCTTGCGGATCGCGGACTCGAGCATCGCGATCGCCGTCTTCGGCGTGCCTTTCGGCGCAGCGATGCCGCGCCAGGCCTCGAGCGACACATCGACACCCTGCTCGCGCGCAGTGGGTACGTCCGGAAGCGCCGGATCGCGGGCCGAGGTCAACGCCGCGAGCAGGCGTAACTGGCCGGCCTTCACGTAGCCGGAGAGCGCAGCGGGCAGTTGCACCACCGCGTCCACTTGCGCACCAAGCAGACTCGGCACCACCTGCGTGGCGCCGAAGGGCACGTCCACCACTTCGACGCCGGCCGCCTTGAACAGCGCGACCGAGGAAATATGCGTGTGGCTGCCGATCCCGGAGTTTCCGACGGTGACTTGCCTGGGCCGCGATTTCGCCTCGGCGACGAGCTCGGCCAGGGATTTCCACTTGGAGTCGCCGCGCACCGCAATCACCGGCGACTCGACCAGCACGCGCGCTACCGCGTCGAACGCGCGGTAGTCGAGCGGCATCATCCCCGAGTGGTAGGTCGTGGAGACCGAATTGGAATTCCAGACGAGGGAGTACCCGTCGGGCTTCTGCGCGGCGACGTACTTGTAGCCGATCGCCCCTCCCGCTCCCGGGCGGTTGAAAACGATCACCTTGGCGCCGAGCTGCCTGGACATCCCGTCGGCGAGCAGCCGCGCAGTCACGTCGGCCGAGGAGCCGGCCGGAAAGAGCACCGTGATCTCTACCGGAGCCTTCTGTGGATATGGCTGCTCCTGCGCCTGGACGAGAGCCGCAAGGAGCGCACCGACAAGGATCAAACCTGGTTTCATGGCTTCTCCTGAACTCAATCCTTCGACAGCATCTCGGCGACCTCGACCCGGCGCCCCTCGCGCGCCGACACGATCCCCGCGCGGATCACGGCAAGCGATGCCGTCGCCGCCTCGCCACCCATCTCCGGCTTACCGTCGCCACGGACCGCGCTCGCAAACTCTTCGAGCTCCTCGACGAAGGTATCGTTCTTCGCGCAGGGAACCGCGCGCGGGCCACTGCTCCCGCGCTGGAGCATGCGCAGACCCTGATGCATATCGTAATACGCGCTCGCCTCCTTCCCGTAAATGTTCATCAGGTAATACTCGGAAGCGGAGGCGTAGCTCGCGTTGAGCGTCGAGAGGGCGCCGTTTTCGTGTTCGAGAACCATGCTCGCGACGTCGGGATTGTCGCCGGGCAGAACCAGCTGCGCGAATCTGCCGTTGACCGCCTTCACCGGCCCGAGAAGGTATTCGAGCACGTCCGCGTAGTGAATGCCGATCTGCAGCATGACGCCGCCCGGCATTCCGGCCGCCGTGTAGCGCCAGGAACTGAGATCGATCTTGCCGAGCCGATCGCGGCTGATGTTGGCCTCCGCGTTGACGAGCTTTCCGAATGCACCTGCGTCGATCTGCCTGCGAATCCAGCGGAACTGGCTCTCCCGGCGCCGCTGGTATCCGAGCGCGAGCACCACTCCCGCTTTCCTGCAGGCTTCGGTGATGGCCTGCCCCTCCGAGATGGAGTTGGCGATCGGCTTGTCGAGAAACACGTGCTTGCCCGCAGCCGCAGCCGCGCGCGTCGTCTCGAGATGCACCTCGTTCGGCGTGGTGTTGACCACCGCCTCGATGGCGCGATCTTGCAGGATAGCCTCGTAGCTCGGCGCAGCCTGGCAACCGCACTTGGCCGCGAAAGCCCGGCGCTTGTCTTCGGAGCGCGTGTAGCAGGCGACGATTTTGAGTTTATTCGAACGCTGGATGGCATCGGCGAGGACGTCCGACCACCAGCCCATCCCGATACAGGCGACCCGGAGAGGTTCGATCGCCATAGTCCTTACTTCGCGCTCGCGCCGATGGCCTCGACAGCCTCGCGCGCGATGCGCTCGTCGGTCGCCCAGTCGCCGCCGCTCACTCCCACACCGCCGATGCACTCGCCGCCGATGATCACGGGGCAGCCGCCTTCCATCGCGGTCCAGCGCTCCGGGCCCGCGGCGAGCGCAAGCCCCAGTGCGTGGGCGACGTCGAGCGCCTGGCCTTGAGCGCCGTGCGACGAGGTGGGCCGTTTGTTCGACGCGGCGCACACCGCCTTGGTGGTCGCCGAGTGCAGCGAATGGAAGCGCCCTCCGTCCATGCGCTCGAGCGCGATGAGATGGCCGCCCGCGTCGGCGACCGCGACCGAAATGACGATGCCGGCCTGCTTCGCCTTGGCGACCGCGGTGTCGGCTATCTTCTTGGCCCCGGCGTGGGTGAGA
>DATDGA010000143.1:0-6019 GCA_036522335.1 Burkholderiales bacterium | reverse complement strand
GGGCATGATCCCGAAAAGTTGCAGACTTTTCGGATAAGATCATGCGTCAAAACAAGAGATGGAGAGCGCTGGCCAAAGGACAGCGTTTTTTGGCGATGAAGCGGAGCACGGAGCGTTTCCTCACCACCCACACCGGCAGCCTGCCGCGGCCGGAAGACCTGGTGCGTATGATGTACGCCAAGGAGGAGGGCGTGCCGGTGGATCCCGCCGCGCTCGCCTCGCGCATCCGCTCTGCGGTGGAGGACGTGGTGCACAAGCAGGCCGGCGCGGGCGTCGACGTCGTGAACGACGGCGAGATGTCGAAGCCGAGCTACGCCACCTACGTCAAGGACCGCCTGAACGGCTTCGGCGGCACCGGCAACACCTTCGTCTACCAGGACCTGGTCGAATTCCCGAACCTCGCCAAGAAAGTTTTCGGCGACCCGGGGCGCTCGCGCAGGAAAACCCCGGGATGCAACGCTCCGATCGGCGTGCGCGACGCGCTGGCGGCGCAAACCGACGTCGACAACCTCAAGGCCGCGGTCGCGAAAGTGAAGGTGCAGGAAACGTTCATGAGCGCGGCGTCCCCGGGCGTGATCGGGCTTTTTTTCAGGAACGACCACTACCCGAGCCAGGAGGCCTATCTTTTCGCCATCGCGGAGGCCATGCGCTACGAGTACGAGACGGTGGCGAAGGCCGGGATCATCCTCCAGATCGACTGCCCCGACCTGGGCATGGGCCGGCACATCCAGTACGCCGACCTCTCGCTCGCGGAGTTCAAGAAGAAGGCGAGGCTGCACATCGAAGCGCTCAATCACGCGCTCGCGAACATCGCGCCGGACCGGCTGCGCATGCACCTGTGCTGGGGCAACTACGAAGGCCCGCACCACTGCGACGTGCCGCTCGCCGACATCATCGACGTCGTGTTTCTCGCGCGGCCTGCGGCCATCTCGTTCGAGGCCGCCAACCCGCGCCACGCCCACGAGTGGAAAGTTTTCGAAACCGTCAAGCTTCCCGAAGGCAAAGTATTGATCCCCGGGGTTCTCGAATCGAAAACCAACTTCATCGAGCACCCGGAACTGATCGCGCAGCGCATCGGCCGCTTCGCGAAGCTCGTCGGCCGCGAGAACGTCATGGCCGGAAGCGACTGCGGCTACGGCACCTGGGTCGGCCAGGCCGCGGTGGATCCCGACGTGGTGTGGGCGAAGATGGCGGCGATGGCCGAGGGTGCGAGAATCGCTTCGAAAGAATTCTGGCGGCGCTAGGCCGATCGCGGCGCGGGAGGGGTTCTCGGATGCCCATACGGCGTTTCCTCGGCATGATGGAGCGGGAGAGGAAGTTCCTCGGAGAGGAACTCACGCGCACGCAAAAAATCATGCCGCTCCTGATGAAGCCGCGCAACGGCGAGCGCTGGACGCCGGCGGAGAAGCGCGAGCTCGTCGGGCATTTGAAGCGCCTCTCGGGAATGGGTCCCTACGTCGCGCTCCTGCTGCTCCCGGGAGGGCTCGCCCTGCTGCCGCTGCTCGCGTGGTGGCTCGACCGGCGCCGCAACAGACGCCCGCCGAAAGCCTAGCGTCTGCGCTTGGTCTTTTTGCGCTTCGGCGAGGCGCGTTTCTTCGCCACCTTCTTCTTCACGCCGAAGCGCGCGACCACCTCGCCCGAGACGGGGTCGGTGACGCCGAGCCCGCCGCCGAGGTCCTCGAGCATGCCGCGCATCTCATCCAGTATCCCGATCATCTCCGGGCGCGCGTTGACGATGCTCTGGAAGGACTTCCACTGGCCGACGATGCAGAAGGTCTGGTCTCCGGTCTTCACCAGCCATCCGCCGTCGAAGCCCTTGAAGCCGGGCCTCGGCTTGCGGTGAAGGTCGATGAGCTGTTGCTCGTAGCCGGGCTTCACCCGGAGCCGGACGACGTTGAATGCAACCATGATGCCTCCCTGTTTGTCCTAGTCGCGGTACGACGGATCGATCGAGTCGAGCTTCCTGATGAGCGCCGGCCATTCGAGGATGCCGAGCTTGCGGCGCACGCCGGGCTGGTAGAGGTGCGACGCCTCTTCGACGATCTTGCGCGGCGGGAGCGAGATCTCGGTGTTGCATGAGAGCGTCGCCACCTGCAGCTGGCAGGCGCGCTCGAGGCGGAAGATGTTGTCCCAGGCCTGCGGGATGCTCGCTCCGACCACCAGCAGTCCGTGGTTCCTGAGGATCATCGCTTCGCGATTGCCGAGATCGCGCACCAGGCTGGCTTGTTCTTCCATGTCGATCGCAATGCCCTCGTAGTCGTGGTACCCGATGTCGATGAAGCGCATCGCGGTCTGCGCGAAGGGCATAAGCCCGGCTTTCATCGCCGACACCGCCATGCCGGCGATGGTGTGGGTGTGGATGATGCAGTCCACCTCGTGCCGCGCGCGGTGGATCGCGCTGTGGATCACGAAGCCCGCGCGGTTGATGTCGTACTCCGTCGGGTTGAAGAGGATCTTGCCGTCGAGGTCGAGCTTGATGAAGCACGAGGCTTGCATCTGCTCGTAGAGCATCCCGTAGGGATTGATGAGGAAGGCGCCGTCCTCGCCCGGCACGCGGGTCGAGATGTGGTTGGCGATCATCTCGTCCATTCCGTAGAGATGCACCAGGCGGTAGGCGGCGGCGAGATCGACACGCTTCGCCCATTCGGCGGCGCTGACCTGCTCCCTGACCGATTTCTGTTTTTTGATGCGGGTGACGCTCATGGGACGCTCCTCGTACGCAAGTCCGATGCCGCATAGTTTAACTCCGACCACCCGCTCGCGAGCGTACTCTGCCTGATCTCCCGATTTTCCCTTGTCCTTGACGCTGCGGGGGCGACCGGAGGATGCTAGCCGCACGGGCAGGCAGCTTCAGGGAGGCGCGTGTCGACGAAGTCGAATCGCAAGCGTACGAAACCGGCGCACCCTTCTGCCCAGGGTGCGCCGCTCCAACTCCGGCTCAATCAGCTCGAGTTCGTGCATCGATCCGCGAGCATCGTCAGCTGGGTCTGGGACCTCTCCGCGGACCGGGTCGAATGGTTCGGCGACATCGACAAGCTGCTGGGCCTGGCGCCCGGGCGTTTCTCCGGGCGGTTGCAGGACTACCTCGAGCGCCTGCACCCCGGCGACGTGGAGCGCGTGAAGCGGGCGCATGTCGAAAGCCAGCAGGGACGCTATCCGCGCTACCGCTCCGAAGAGCGCGTGTTGCTGCCCGACGGAAACGTTCGCTGGCTCGAGAGACTCGTCGAGGCGGATTACGGCACGGACGGCCGTGCAGTGCGTATGTCCGGCGTCGTTCAGGATCTTACCGAGCGCGTAGGTGCGTTTCTGCTGTTGCAGCAGTCGGAGCGCAAGTTCGGGGCGGTGTTCGAGACCTGCCCGGAGGCGATTTCGATCACGAGCGCGAGCGACGCGAAAATCATCGACGTCAACGCGGCCTGGATGCGCGCCATGGGATACGAGCGCGAGGCGGCGCTCGGGCGCTCGGCGCTCGAATTGGGCATGTGGGAGCATCGCTCGGATCGCGACCGTCTGATCGAGCAGCTGCATGCGCAGGGAAGCGTTTCGAACTTCGAATGCCGCTTCGTGCGCGCCGACGGCCGGACGGTCGACGTGCTGCTCTCCTCCCAGGCCGTGCAGATCGACGGCGAGCCTTGCCTGGTGCATGTGTGGCGCGAGATCACCGAAAGGAAGCGCACCGAGGAGCTGATTTCAAGCATTGCGCGCGGCGTGTCGGGCGCGACGGGCGAGCCGTTCTTTCACTCCCTGATAGGCCAGCTCTCCAGTGCGCTCGGCGCGGACTTCGCCTTCGTCGGTGAGCTCGATCCGAAGAATCCGGCGTGGGTGAGCACGGTCGCCGCCTACGCCGACGGCGCGCCCGTGGCGAATTTCAGATACGCCCTGCGCGGATCGCCTTGCGAGAACGTCGTTGGGCAGCGGATATGCGTTTATCCGAACCATGTGTGCCAGAGCTTTCCCGACGATCCCCCTTTGGCGCAGAAGAGCATCGAGGCCTACGTCGGGGCACCGCTGATGAGTTCCTCCGGCCAGGCACTCGGCCTGATCGCCGTGATGTTCCGCGCGCCGCTGCGCGAGGCGGCGCTGGCCGAGCAGCTGCTGAAAATTTTCGCGATGCGCGCCTCGGGGGAGCTCGAACGCCTGCGCCATGTTCTCGCGCTCGAGCACCTGGCGACGCACGACACGCTCACCGGTCTGCCGAACCGCATGCTGCTCAAGCGCAGGGTGGACGAGTCGGTCGGGCGCATGACGGGCGCCGCGAGCCTTGCGGAGCCCGCGGCGCTGGGCGAGGAGCCCAAAGGGCTCGGCGCGCTCATGCTGATCGATCTCGACCGCTTCAAGGAAGTGAACGACACGCTCGGGCACCACGTCGGCGACGAGCTCCTGAAAAACCTCATACGCCGCAGGAGCGGCGAGCTGTACCGCAAATACGGCGCGGAGTTCGGACGTCTCGGCGGCGACGAGTTTGCGCTCTGGGTCCCCGGATTGGACGACGCCCGGCACGCGGGCGAGTTGGCCGCTCAAGTTCGCGAGTCGATCATCGAGCCGGTCGAGGTGGAGGGCTACCACCTTCAGGTCGATTCGAGCATCGGGATAGCCATGTACCCGGCGCATGCGCGCGACGCTTCCGGCCTGCTGCGCTGCGCCGACGTGGCGATGTACAACGCCAAGCGCTCCGGCACGGGATGGGCTGCCTATGATCCGTCGGCAGATCCCCATTCGGTGCGTCGCCTGGCGATGATGAGCGATCTGGGCGCAGCGGTCCGCAGCGGCCAACTGCTCGCCCACTACCAGCCGCGCGTGCGGCTCTCGGACGGTCACCTGCAGGGCTTCGAGGCGCTGGTGCGCTGGCGCCATCCGACGCTCGGCCTGATCCCGCCCGCCCAGTTCATCCCGCTTGCCGAGCTCTCCGACGTGATCCGGCCTCTGACTCTGTACATGCTCGACGCGGCCCTGGCGCATCAGCGTACCTGGCGCGACTTGGAGCTGAACATCTCCGTCGCAGTCAACCTGTCGCCGCGGCATCTGATAGACGAGGCCTTTCCCGAGCAGATCGGCGAGCTGATCGCGCGCCACGACGCGGATCCGGCCACGATCGAACTCGAAATCACCGAGGGCGCCATCATTTCGGATCCGGATCGCGCCACCCGCATCATCAGGCGCATCTACGGCATGGGCGTGCGGCTTTCGGTCGACGACTTCGGCACCGGATTCTCGTCCTTGTCGCGGTTGAGGCAGCTGCCGCTGCACGGACTGAAGATCGATCTGTCCTTCGTCGCCGGCATGACCACCAACGAGGAGGACGCGACCATCGTCAAGTCGATCGTCGATCTCGCGCACAACCTCGGAATGCTGGTGATCGCCGAGGGAGTCGAGAACAAGGCGACGCTCGATGCCCTGGGCGCGTGCGGTTGCGACGAAGCCCAGGGCTACCTGATCGGCCGGCCGATGGAGCCGGGCGCGGTGCGCGCGTGGGTGTACGGATGGCTGGAGAGAAGCGGCTGGAAGCGCAGGTAATTTGCGCCCGTTAGGCGCGAACAACGATCATATCGATTTGTTTCGAGCTTCGCGCAGTGCGCGCCAGAGTCGATCCGGGGTGACCGGCATGTCGAAGTCGGTGATGCCCGCGGGCCGCAAAGCGTCGAGGATCGCGTTCATCGTCGCGCCGAGCGCGCCCGAGGTTCCCGATTCGCCCACGCCCTTGGCCCCGAGCGCGTTCGCTTTCGTCGGCACCGGGTGCTCGTCGCAGCAGATGGCGCGCATCCAGTCGGCGCGCGGCATCGGGTAATCCATGAAGCTGCCCGCGAGCAGTTGCCCGGACTCGGAGTCGTAGATCGCGTGCTCGGCGAGCGCCTGCCCCACGCCCTGCAGCACGCCCCCGTGCACCTGGCCTTCGACGCTGGTGTGATCGACCACGTTGCCGATGTCGTCCACCGTTGCGTAGCCGGCCACATCGACGATGCCGGTTTCGGGATCGATCTCCACCTCGGCGATGTGGCAGCCGTTCGGAAAGGTCGCGCCG
>DATDGA010000142.1:0-5881 GCA_036522335.1 Burkholderiales bacterium | reverse complement strand
ATGCCGTCGAGGACGTAGCGGAAGCCCTTGCCTTCCTCGCCGACGAGATTCTCCGCGGGGATTTCGAGGTTGTCGAAAAAGACTTCGGTGGTGGCGTGGTTGATCATGGTGCGGATGGGGCGGATCGTGAGCCCTTTCCCGAGCGCCGCCTTCATGTCGATCAGGAATACCGACATGCCTTCGGTTTTCTTCTGCACCTGCTCGCGCGGCGTGGTGCGCGTGAGCACGAGCATCAGGTCGGAGTGCTCGGCGCGCGAGGTCCAGACTTTCTGGCCGTTGATCACGTAGCGGTCGCCTTTGCGGACCGCGGTGGTGCGGATCGAAGAGGTGTCGGTGCCGGCGGTCGGTTCGGTGACGCCGAAAGCCTGCAGCCGCAACTCGCCCTTGGCGATCTTCGGCAGGACTTTCTTTTTCTGCGCCTCGCTGCAATGGCGCAGCACCGTCCCCATGGTGTACATCTGCGCGTGGCAGGCGGCGCCGTTCGCTCCGCTCCGCTGGATCTCCTCGAGAACGGCCGCCGCAGCGGAAAGGGGAAGGCCCGAACCCCCGTATTCCTCGGGGATGAGGCAGGACAGCCACCCCGCCTCGGTGAGCGCGCGCACGAATTCGCTCGGATAGCGTCGCTCGCGGTCGGTCTCGCGCCAGTATTCCATCGGGAAAGTGGCGCAGAGTTTCGCCACTGCGTCGCGAATTTCGCCCAGGTCGTGCTCGCGGATTGACATTTCTCTCCCGGATGACGGCGGCGCGTTGAGCGGCCTTCAGGTCCGATCGAACGCGCCGAGTTGAAACGGCGACCCCGTTCGTCCGTTTCAACAGGTTATTATACGGTGGACATCATCACTATCCTCGCTCGCTCATGCCCCACGTTCCCGCTTCTAGTGCGCTTTCTCGCTTTCGCGTTCTCGATCTTTCGCGCGTGCGCGCCGGGCCGACCTGCGTGCGCCAGCTCGCCGATTTCGGCGCCGACGTGATCAAGATCGAAACGCCCCCGAGCGTCGAGAGCGAAACCATGGGCGGGCCGCGCCACGGCCCGGATTTCCAGAACCTGCACCGCAACAAGCGCTCGATCACCCTCAACCTGAAGGACAAGGAGGGCGTGGAGATCTTCATGAAACTCGTGAAGACCGCCGACGTCGTCGTCGAGAACTACCGCCCCGACGTGAAGGTTCGGCTGGGCATCGACTTCGAGTCGCTGAAGAAGGTCAACCCGCGCATTGTCCTCGCGAGCATTTCGGGTTTCGGCCAGGACGGACCGTATCGCGACCGGCCGGGCTTCGACCAGATCGCCCAGGGCATGGGCGGGTTCATGTCGATCACGGGGCTCCCAGGGCAGGGACCGGTGCGCGCGGGGACGGCGATCGCGGATATCTCGGCGGGTCTTTTCGCCGCGCTCGGGATCATGACGGCGCTCCTCGAACGCGAGCGGTCGGGCGAAGGGCAGTGGGTGCAATCGAATCTGCTGATGTCGCAGATCGCCCTGCTCGACTTCCAGGCTGCGCGCTACCTGATGACGGGCATGCCTCCGGGGCAGGCGGGCAACGACCATCCGACCAGCATGCCGACCTCCGCCTACAAGACCCGGGACGGGTATATGAACATCGCCGCGACCGGCGAAGGCATGTGGCGGCGTGTATGCCAGGGGATCGGGCGCGAGGATCTGCTTGTGCGCGAGGAATTCAAGGGCGAGCAGAACCGCTCGAAGAACCGTGTCGCGCTGAATGCCGAGATCAACAAGGCGCTCGCGGCGCGCACCACCGCGGAGTGGATCGAGATTCTCGTCCGCAGCGAAGTTCCCTGCGGTCCGATCTACGGAATCGACAAGATGTTCGACGACCCGCAGGTGAAGCACATCGGTGCCGCGGTGAGCGTGAAGAGTGCGAAGCTCGGCGAAATCCGCATCGTCAACCAGGCGGTGAAACTCTCGCGCACCCCGGCGAGCATCGCCACGGCGCCGCCCGAGCTGGGCGAGCACACCGCCGAAGTGCTCCAAGAGCTGGGATATGACGAGACCCGGATCGAAGAGCTGCGGAAGAGGAAGGTTGTGTAAACCGGAGCCGTGCAACCGCCACCTCAAGTATCAGGTTTGGTCCACCAACGCAAAGTAACAAGGGGAACGTCCATGCGCGCACTTAGTACGGTGATTGTTGCTCTGCTACTCTTTGCCTGCTCCGGAGCTTCACGAAAGGATGCAGGTCTCGAGGGACATCTGACGTTAGCGCAATTGGTAGCTTCAAACCAATCAAAGTTGCTACAACTTTCAGTCGGCATGAGTAAGAATGATGTTATTTCGCTTATGGGCAATCAAACCGCAATGACACACGATGGAGTCGTCAACAATCCGTGGACGGTTGAATCAACCGTCGGAAAAGACGGAGCGCAATATGAGGCCCTCTATTACATCACTCGAACAAACCAACCCTTTACGCCCGTACGCAAGTCCCTCGCTACGGCAATTGTCATCAAAGGCGGTAAGGTCGTCGGTTGGGGAGAGGATGCGCTCGAACGATATAAGTAAAGTAACTCCTCCTATGGCCACCCCTTAACAGCAAGAGGACAAATCCATGCCTAAGGGTTACTGGATCGCACGCGTCGACATCGCCGATCAGGAAAAGTACAAGGCCTACATAGCGGCCAACGCGGAGCCGTTGAAGAAATACGGCGCCCACTTCCTGGTGCGGGCGGGCCGGCTCGAGAATCCCGAGGGGACGAGCCGCACCCGCAATGCCGTGATCGAATTTCCGACCTATCAGGCGGCCCTAGACTGCTGGAAGTCGCCCGAATACCAGCGGGCGATCAAGCTGCGCAAGGACGTTTCCACCATCGATCTCGTCATCATCGAGGGGTACGAAGGCCCGCAGCCCGGTTGACGGTCCCTGCCTTTTGGTGAGTAGCGTTGCTCCCGTCGCAAAGCCGTATGTCACGCAAGCGTCCCCGGAGGCGTTTCTCCGCTCGCTCCTCTGCAATACACGGCCGCGGCGTGTTCGCTTTGCAGGCCGTCCGCAAAGGCACCCGTGTTATTGAATACACCGGCGAGCGCGTCAGTCACCGCGTAGCCGATCGCCGCTACCCCTCAGCGGATTGGTCGCCGCACACCATGTTGTTTACCGTCGACAGAAAAACGGTGATCGACGCGACCCGCCATGGAAGTTCGGCGCGCTGGATCAATCACTCCTGCAGCCCCAACTGCGAGGCGCTGGACGATGAAGGGCGAATCTATATCGAGGCGATCCGGGATATCCGCCCGGGCGAGGAATTGACCTACGACTACAACCTGCGTCTGGAGGAGCGACATACGCCCGCCGCGAAGAGCGAGTATCCCTGCCATTGCGGCGAGCAGTGCTGCCGCGGCACGCTGCTCGGAAAGAAACGCTGAAGGGCAAATGCCGTCGCTTTGCGCTGCCAGCGAGACCGCTTACTTTCCTTTGAACTCCGGCTTCTGCTTCGCGAGAAACGCCTTGACGCCGATCTTGAAGTCCTCGGTGTCGTAGCACGCGTAGGCCTCGTCGCGCTCGGCCGCGGTGGGCGGGCGCGGATTGCCGAGGCGCCGCGCAAATTTCTTGTGCCAGCGCACTAGGAGCGGCGCTGGCCCCGTGGTCATGAGCGCGGCCTGCGGCCCAAGGGAAGGTGGCGAAACCTGACCGCGCCTCTGGTCACAGACACGAGCGCTCCGTCGCGAACAGCACTCTCGATCGTCGGACGTATGGACTCGATCAGCGTGGCGAGCGCTTCACCGTCAAGGCCTTCGATGCGTATGCGCACGATTGATGGTTCTCTCTGTGAGGACAGGACGAGAATTCGCTGAAAATCGGCGTCCAGAGTTACCACCACGCGGCCGTCGGTGCGCCCGCGCTGCAGAATCTCCTCGTCGGTCGCGCGGCTCAATCCGATCTCGCCAACATGAACGACATCCCATGCGCGCTCGCGAAGCGTCAAGGCGGTGGAACGGGGCAGTCCTTGATCCAGCAACAGCCGGATCACGCACTCTCCAGGGGGATGACCCGGTCATCGAGATTGCTCGCAGCGAACTCCAGAGCCTGGCGGATGTCATCGGGCTCGAGTTCCGGATACTCCAGCCGCAACCGGTCCCAGTCAGGATAGATTGCGAGCGATTCGATAACCCGCCGCACAGTCAAGCGCATACCGCGAATACAGGGCTGCCCGCCCATGACCTGCGGTTCGATGGTAATCCGGTCGAAGCGCGCCATCGGATTGACCTCCAGAAAATTGCAGCCTACCGCGTCGGACGGGAGGCAGCAAGCACGGTCTTGGTCGTCGACACTGCCAAGGACAGGGATTACTTTCCTTTGAACTCCGGCTTCTGCTTGGCGAGAAACGCCTTGACGCCGATCTTGAAATCCTCGGTGTCGTAGCAGACATAGGCCTCGTCGCGCTCGGCCGCGGTGGGCGGGCGCGCACCGGCGAGGCGCCGCGCGAATTTCTTATGCCAGCGCGCGACCAGCGGCGCGCCGTCGGCGATGCGCCGCGCTGCCGCCATCGCTTCTTCCTCGACCTTGTCATCGGGCACGACGCGGTTTACCAGGCCCTTGTCTTTCGCTTCCTCGGCTCCGATCACGCGGCCTTCGAGCAGGATCTCGAGCGCGACGGCGCGTCCGACGAGATCGATCAGCCCTTTCATCTCGCCGTAGCCGACGACGAGGCCGAGGTTCCTGATCGGGATGCCGAAACGACTCGACGATCCGCAGATGCGCAGGTCGCACTGAGAGATGACCTCGAGGCCTCCTCCGACGCACACACCGTGGATCATCGCCACGATCGGGTGCCGGCATCGGGCGATCGCGCCCATCGTCGCCTCGAGCACCGCGCCGTATTTCTTTCCGGCCTTTGCGTTGTTGCGCGTCGTTTTGAATTCGGAGATGTCCGCGCCCGCGGCAAAGGCCTTGTCGCCCGCGCCCCGTATCACGATGCAGCGCAAGTGCTTGTCCGCGTCGAGCTTACGCATCGCTTCGCCCAGCCGCGTCCACGAGCCGAGCCCGAGCGCATTCAGCTTGCCCGGATTGCTGAGCGTGAGGGTGGCGATATCGCTACTGCGGGCGAGAAGAATTTCCCCGGACATGAGCTGTTCCTATGCTGTCGTCTTGGCGAGAGCGCTCCGCATCCGGCCGAATGCGCCGCCAATCAGCGGCCAGAACAGAAGCACGAGCGCGAGCGTGGTGATCGTGCCGACCAGACCGTTCGACCAGAACACGCGCAGGTCGCCTGCCGCCCCGATCATCGAGAGGCGGAAGGAATCCTCGGCGCGGTTGCCGAGCACCAGCGCGAGCGTGAATGGGGCGAGCGGAATGCCGATCTTCTTGAACACGTAGCCGACGACGCCGAAGACGAGCATCAACCAGATGTCGAACATGGCGTTCTGGATCGCGTAGGCGCCGATCGCGCAGGACACCACGATCATCGGCGCGATCGCCGAGAACGGAACGCGCAGGACCGCGGCGAAGAGAGGCACGGTCGTGAGCACGAGCACCAGACCGACCACGTTTCCGAGATACATCGACGCGATCAGTCCCCAGACGAAACCCTTGTGCTCGACGAAAAGGAGCGGCCCGGGGTTGAGCCCCCACACCATCAGACCGCCCAGCAGGATCGCCGCGGTGCCCGATCCCGGGATGCCGAGCGCGAGCATCGGCAGGAGCGCCGAGGTGCCGGAGGCATGCGCCGCGGTTTCCGGTGCGAATACGCCTTCGATGCGGCCCTTGCCGAAGGAATCCTTGTCCTTGGAGAAGCGCTTGGCGAGGTTGTAGCTCATGAAAGAGGCCGCGATCGCGCCGCCCGGGGTGATGCCCAGCCAGCATCCGATGACGGAAGAGCGCAGCAGCGTCACCCAATACCGCGGCAGCTCCTTCCACACCTTCAGCACCACGCG
>DATDGA010000141.1:0-2736 GCA_036522335.1 Burkholderiales bacterium | reverse complement strand
CTCTCGAAGCCGGCGATCGCACGGGGCTTGTCCCCCAGCGCCGCCTGTGCGAGTGCCCCGCCGAAGCGCGCCTCCGACGTCAGCGGACTGCGCGGATGGGTTTCCGAGAACGCGTCGAACGCCTTGGCCGCCTCGGCGAATTTTCCGGCGTCGGCGAGGTCCTGCGCCGCCTGCAGCTCCTGGCGCTCGGCACGATAGGCGGGATCCTGATCGCGATCACCTTTCCAATAGGGCTTCAACTCGGACTCCGTGGCTTCCGCGCCGCGAATGCCCGCAGTGACGGTTTGGGTGGACTGCGCCGGTTGCGAACGCGCGCCTACCGCCCGAAGCCGCGCCCACATTTCGCCGATCAGGTTCTTCAACTCGGACTGCCCCGGCGGGCGAGCCGGCTCGGCCGCCATTGCGGCCGCCGTGACGGTCAGGAACGCGAATATGATCGCCCAACGGGTGAGACGCTCAGCGTGCATAGATCACCTCCTCGAGCAAGCGCTAGTTACCCAAAATCTTGGCCAAGGCCCGATACTGATTGCCGACTTCTTTTTGCAACTGCGTCGCTTCACGGTACTTCGTCTGTGCTTCCGGGAGCTTTCCGAGCCGGTAGTAAGCGAGCGCCGTATTCACGCGGATGCCTCCGTCTGCGGGATCGAGTTCCTCTGCGGAGCGATAGGATTCCAGGGCACGCTCGTAGTCCCCGCGATTGTAGTAGAGATTGCCGCGGTTGTTATAGGCCGCTGCGTGCCGTGGATTGTGCTCGAGAATCGCCTCGAACTCGCGCAAGGCCACATCGGTCGCACCGTTGCGGCCGTAGATCGTTCCGATCTGCAAACGCGCTTCATCGTCTTTGGGATTCGCCGCGAGCATCACGCGGTAGGGCTGCACCTCGCGCTCGAGGCGGCGCGCCACCAGCAACCGCTGCTCGCGCTCGGTCAAGCGGCTGGCGCGCTCGCCTGAAGGAACCTCGACGCTGAACGTTGCCGGAGCGAGGGTCACCGGCGGATAACGTTCCCAGGCGTGGCGCAGCGGCAAGACCTTTATCTGCTTCTTGGCTTCGGCCTCCCGATAGCGGCGCGCGCCCTCGGCCCAGGCTTCGGAAAACGAGGTTGCGATCAAGGTCGATTCGAGCGGAATCCAGATCTCTCCGTCGCGCACCACGAAGAGATCGTCCTGAACGCTGATGAAGGCCCGCTCGGCCTCCTTGAGGCCCGTGCGAAACATCAGGAAGAGGTGGCCCGGCACGTCGATGAGCGCGGTTTCTATTCCCAAATTCTCGTAAGCGGCCGCGAGCAGCACCGAAAGGTCGTCACAGTCGCCGCTCTTCAGACGCAGAGTCTCGCGCGGGAACTGCACGTAGTCCACCTGGTCGGCGCTCACGCGGGAGTATGGAGTGTTCGGATCGGCCTGATACCGCACCCCGTACGCGCTCAGCGTGTTGTACACGGTGGCAGCGAGCGCGAGAGGCCGGTTCAAGGCTTCCTGCGGCGGCGGCGCAAACCGGTTGACCGCCTCGCGCACGAAGTTCCTGAGCATGTCGTCCCTGGGCGTTACGAACGAACCGACCATGTCGCCGTTGGCCCAGAGAATGGCGTTCTTTCCGTAGAGCGTTACTGCCTGGGTGATCTCCTGCACGCCCTCGCGCGCATCGGCCGTGGCAAGCGACACCACAGCCAGCAGGCGCGTGTCTTCGTCGATCGTCAGCACCTTGCCGTTGAAGGTCGCGTGCAGCGGCACTTCCGCCGAACTCTTGGCCTTGAGTTCGGCGATATCCTGCGTCACCGGATAGTCCATGTACTCCTTGACGAAAAAGGACACGCGCAGCTTTTTATAGTCGTCCACCGTGTCGTTTCGCAATTTGACCCGGCCGATCTGCTCGGTCGCATACTGCTTGTGCGCCGCAACGAACATGCGCTCAAGCCGCAAGTCCTCGATCGTCACGCGCGCGCTGGTCCCGGCGAGCGATTTCTTCTTCTGGTCGTAGGCCGCCGCAAGCGCGCGCTGGTTCCCCTCGCTTGGGGTGAGTTTCACCGCTTGGGTGAGTGCGGCGATCGCCGGGTCGAAAGAACGTCGCTCCAGATGCACTTCTGCGATCACCAGAAGAGGCGCGTCGGCGCGATCGTCGAGGCGCACGGCTTTATCGAGGTAGCTCAACGCCTCGTCGTAAATATTGTTGTCGGTAAGGCTGCGCCCAAGTTTGAAATTCACCTCATACGAGTCGGGTTTCAATTCGAGTGCGCGCTTGTACGTCTGTATGGCTTCGCCGTTTTTTCCCTGCCGATGAGCAGCCTCCGCGGCGAGCAAGAGCGGCTCGATGTTCTTCGGAGCCAGGCGTTGTACCTCGCGCGCCACCTTCCCCGAGTCCTGCCACCGGCCCAGAGCCGCGAGCGTGCGCGCTTGCGCCAGGCGCAGTTCGATATCGGCCGGCGCCAACGCGATCGCGTGCTCGAGCGCGGCCAATGCAGGCCCATGGCGGCCATCGCGGGTTTCGAGTTCCGCAAGGCGCCGGAACACGTCGGCGTCGGCATCAGGCAAAGCCGCCGCCTTGGACAGGGCTTCGCGTGCTTTGCGCTCGTCTTTGAGCCCCAGATAGGCGTCCGCGAGCGCGGCCCACGCGGCGCCGTGCTTGGCGTTGAGCCGGGTGGCGCGCGCGAGCGCCACTACCGCTTCTTCATACTTTCCCTGCGAGATGGCGATTCTCCCAAGTACATACTGGCCCAGGCTTTCCTCTACGGGACTGCCCAC
>DATDGA010000140.1:0-6272 GCA_036522335.1 Burkholderiales bacterium | reverse complement strand
GACGACCTTGATGGGGCGATTGGGGTAGGCTTGGGCAAAGGCAGCGCCCGCGCAGGCAAACAGCAGAGCGGCGGACAGACGAACGGAAGTTTTCATGGGCGTTCCTCCTTGAGGACTGAATCGGTCAACCGGCTTATGATAAATCCTGTCGCCGGGGATAGTCTGAACTTTTGCGATCGCGGCTGCAGGCCAGGAGAATAACCGCAACGGCTGCCAGGGAGAGTGCCCATGCGAACATTCGTCACCTTGCTCGCGGGCGCTACGCTCGCGGCGTGGACTTCGAGCTCCTTCCCCCAGGCTGCGGCCGGCGGCCCGAGCTTTCCGGCGAGGCCGGTTCGAATGGTCGTGGGCTTCCCGCCGGGGGGCGGAACCGACATCATTGCGCGGATCGTGGCGCAGAAACTCGGCGAGCGCTGGAGCCAGCCGGTCGTGGTGGAGAACCGCGCCGGCGCCGGGGGCAATATCGCGACCGAGATGGTGGCGAAGGCCGCGCCCGACGGCTACTCGATACTGATGGCGTTCTCCTCCCACGCGAGCAACCCCGCGCTCTACGGCAAGCTGCCGTTCGACATCGACAAGGACTTCAGCTCCATCACGCTGGTCGGGACCGCGCCGATGGTGGTCGCGGCAAGTCCGGCGCTGCCGGCGAAGACGCTCGCCGAGCTGATCGAGTACGCCCGCTCGCATCCCGGCGCGGTGAAGTTCGGTTCCTCGGGAATCGGGACGCCGGTGCACCTCGCCGGCGAGTTGATGATGCAGCTCACCGGAATCAAGATGGTCCACGTGCCCTACAAGGGCATCGCGCCGGCTATGACCGCCATTCTGGCAGGAGAGATCGACATCAGCTACGTGGCGGTGCTGACGGGCCTGCAGCACTTCAAAGCGGGGAAGCTGAGTCCCCTCGCGGTGGCGAGCCGCAGCCGCTACCCGGCGCTGCCCGACGTACCGACCGCCGCGGAAGCAGGGTTGAAAGGCTACGAAATCGATTTCTGGTACGCCCTGCTCGGCCCGGCGGGCATGCCGGCGCCGCTCGTCGCGCGCATCCAGCGCGACGCCGCGGCCATCCTCAACACACCGGAAATGAAGGAAAGCCTCCTCGCCCAGGGCTGCATCGCGAAGGGCAGCGATCCCGAGGAACTGACCGCGCGGATCAAGAGCGACTACGAACTCTGGTCCAGAGTAGTCAAGACGGCGGGCGTGAAACTGGAGTGATCCATCGCGCGACTCGCGCGAACAGCGCCGCGTAGGCCGCACGGCGCTCGGCGGGCGAGCGCCCCAGCGAATAGTAATGCGCGTGCGGCGTGATCAGCGCGTCGTCCCCACCGAGCACGTTGGCGCGATAGCTCGACCAGGGATACGCGCCCGGATGCGCCGCCAGCCCCGCGCGCACCGGATTCTCCTCGACGTAGCGCATGGTGGCGAGCAGATGCCGCCGCGCGTGTACCGGCGTGGCGTCGTAGGGTTCCTCCCACACTACCCCTTCGTGACCGTATTCCTCGGCGAGGTGGCGCGCGTAGCGCACGGCGATCGCAGTCATCAGGCGCGCGCCACCGCCTGAGCGCGCGGGCGTGAGGAGCAGGTGCACGTGGTTGCCCATCAGCGCGTAGGCGTGGACGGCGCACCGCTCGCTCTCGGCGCACTCGCGCAGTGCGCGCAAATATGCGGTGCGGTCCGCCGCGCAGGAAAAGCAGGCCGAGCGTGCGCGCCCGCGCTGCACCACGTGCAGCGCGACCCGAGGTTCTTCGGGGCAGGCGAGGCGCGGCATGGCAGTCGTCCGAAGGAATCAACGTCACCGGCCGCCGCGCCGTTGACTCCGCCCAACCGCGCAAGTCGCGAATCGATCCGGCTTTCGTCCGAAACCTCAAGGGCAGTCCACGCCTGTTCCAACACCCGGTTTGCTGCCGTCATGGTTTACCGGTATCTTCGGGCGTTCCGTCCCACCCCCCATGGAGAACTCATGATTCGCACGATCGCGCTCGCATCTGCCCTGCTGCTCGTCGCAGGCGCCGTCCATTCCCAGAACCTCGATGGCCGGTTGAAGAAGATCGCCGCCGCCAAAACCATCACTATCGCCTATCGCGCGGATGCGACCCCTTTCTCGTTTACGGATGACAAGAAACAGGTGGTCGGGTTTTCCATCGACCTTTGCAAGCGGGTAGTCAATTCGATCGAGCGCCAGCTCAACGTGCAGGGCCTGCAGGTGAAGTGGCTGCCAGTCACCACCCAGACCCGCTTCGACGCCGTCGCCAAGGGCCAGGCCGACATGGAGTGTGGCTCGAGCACCGTGACGCTCTCGCGCCTCAAGCAGGTGGACTTTTCCAGCTACATATTCGTCGAGTCCACCGCGCTGCTGATCAAGGGCGCCTCGGGCCTGCGCTCCCTGTCGGACATGTCAGGCAAAAAAATAGCCGTCGTCGGCGGGACCACCAACGAGCGCGCGGTCAATGTGCAACTGAACCGACGCCAGCTCAGCGCGACCGTGACTCCGTTCGCGACCCGCGATGAAGCCTTCGCCGCCCTCGACGATGGAAGAGTGGATGCGTTTGCGAGCGACAAGCTCCTGCTGGTGGGAGCGGCGTTCAAGGCCAAGGATCAGAAGTCGCTCACGCTGCTCCCGGACGAACTCTCCATCGAGCCGTACGGCATCGTGCTGCCGCGCGGCGATGCCGCTTTCCGTCTCGCCGTCAACACCGGGCTCTCCCAGATCTTCGGCAGCGGCGAAATCGTCGAAATCTACAGCCGTTGGTTCCGCCAGTTTGGCGAGCCGGGGCCGGTCATGAAGGCGCTGTATCTCCTCGGCGCGATACCCGAATAAGGGCCGCGGCCCCGCTGACGACCTCATCGTTCGATCGGGTCATCGACGAATAGCTGGTAGGTCTGCCGCTTCGGCTTGTCCGCATCTTCGGGCAGTACATAGCGGATCGAGGACTTCCCGCACAGCTCGGCCGGAAGAACCATCACGCGGGTAAAAGCCGTTGGTTCCTGCTCGGACGCGAGCGCCAGGACGGGAGCCGGGCCCGCCTCGAACCACGCTTCTCCCGGATGCACGAGGTGCTCCACGCCGGACACCTGGACGCGGATCTCTCCGCTGAGCAGGCAGCGAATGCCCGGCCCCTGGTGGGTGTGGGTATAGGCGATGCCGCCGGGCGGGAAATCCACGCGGTCGCAGCGCATCAGGTATGCACCCTCGGGATCCAGTGTCAACGCCGCGCGCAGCGCACTCGTTGCGCCGGCCGTCCCGGTCTCACGCCGCAGTTCCCATCGATAGATCTCCGAACCGGCATTTCCTGCGACCACCTCGCAAGAACGTTCACCGTGCCACGCACTGTTCGGCGCCAGCGTCGTGACGATCGCACTCGATCTCGCGGTGAGCGAACCCGAGCGGACGTATAGAACGCGCGGACAGGGATGCGGCAGGGACAGGCGCGCACCCGCGGGGAGTTGATCGCGGAAAAATTCGAGTGCGTGCGTGCTCATCGAGAAAAATCCGAAAAGTACGTGCGGCACCGTTCTGAGCGCCCAGGTCCAGGCGCGTGCCGCTGAGCTACAGCACCGGTATGCGCACGTGCATCAGCGCCGCGCGGCCGCCGCGCACTTCCTTCAGGCAACGCTGGATCGCCGCGGGCACCGCGTCGGGCTCGGTCACCCTCTCACCGTAGCCGCCGGCCGCCTCACAGATCTTGGCGAACTCGATGTCCGGGGCGAGGAGCGCATTGAATTCGTTGCTCGCCTTGGCGTCGCCTTCCGGATACACACGCAGCGTCGCTTCCTTCACAGCGGACCAGCCCGAATTGTCGAAGAGCACGGTGAAAATCGGCAGCTTGTATTGCTTGGAAACCGCGTAGACGGAGGAAGGATTGCCGAAGTAGAAGCCGCCGTCGCCGACCATCTGCACTACCGTCGCATCCGGCTTGGCGAGCTTGATGCCCAGAGCCGTCCCCGAGGAACTGCCCAGGCCCCCACCCGCGAAACCGATCGAGGAGCCGGGCCTGCTGCGCATGATCTGGTTATTGACGATAGGGCCGTTGCGGATGCCTTCGTTGACGACGATGGCGTCGTCGCCGATCGCCTTGGAGATTTCGGCGCAAAGATAGTGCGGGTTGATCGCGCCGGTCTTGCCCTTGTCCGCGGCCTGCTTCGCGAGGGCCGCGCGCCGCTCGCTGCCTTCGCCCCGCATCGCTTCGACGCGCTTCGCCGCTGCTTCGCGGAACGCGGGCGTCGCCTTCGCCTTGAGCGCTTCGAGTAGTTGCCTCAAGATCAGCACGCTGTCGCCCTGCACGCGCGCGTTCGACGCGAATCCCCAGATGGGAAAACATTCCTTCACCACGTCCACGTCGATGTGCGCCCACCAGGTCTTCGGATTCTCCTTCGTATGTTTCGGAATCCACGGCACGTCCACGTCCACCAGCAAGCCCACGTCGGCCTCGTCGATGGCGGGCATCATCCCGGCAAAGCACGGCGACGCGCGCGAGATGTTGAGATAGAGCGGGCTCGCTTCGAACACGCGAATGCCTGCGAGGCGCGCGATCTCCTCTATGAGCGCGGGCATGGCGAGATTGCGTCCCGCGTAGGAAGTCACCATCACCGGATGTTTCGCCGAGAGCAGCTTGTCGGCGATCTGCGCGACCGCGGCCGTATCGGCCGCACCCGCGCGCACCGCACCGTAGCGTTCCTGGGGAAACGCGCGCATCGCGCCTTCGTCCCAGGTCTGCGTGAGCGTTTCGCGCGGCAGCATCAGGTACACCGGGCCCATCGGATCGCTGTGCGCCACGCTGTGGGCGCGGCGGAGGGTCTCCTTCGTCATCACGCCCGAGGGCAGCGTCCATTCCCACTTCACGTAGGGCCGCACGATCCCGCCCTGGTCGAAAGGCTCCTGGATGAAGTGCACGTAGTTGTCGCGCGAACCCGGCAGCTCGCCGCGAACCGTGTAAGGCGCCTTGCCCGCCATGAGAACGAGCGGCAGCCGGCCGCGGCGCGCGTTGTGCATCGCCATCGCGGAATTCGCCGTGCCTGCGTCCACGTGCACCATCACCGCCTGCCCGCGCCCGGTCGCCATCGCGAAGCCCGCCGCCATGTGCATCGCCGTGTTCTCGTGCGGGCAGTTCAGGACCTTGGGATAGTGCCACCCTTCTTTCTTCCAGCGCGCCATCTCCTCGATTAGCGGCGCGTGGTCCGTTCCGAAATTGCAGAACAGGTACTCGATGCCGATGTCGTTCAGGCCATCGAGAAAATAATGCGCGGTCGAGTGGAGTTTGACTTGGGGGGCTTTATCCATACCGGATCCTCAGGGTATCGCCTGAAAAATCGCCGTGATGATAAACCTTTGCCGGATCTTATGTCCGTTGAACGCCGAGTGAGGGCGGACTTCGCGTCCTAGCGGGCCCGCTTGAACGCCGGGCGTTCGACGCAGCGCTTGCACCAGGCGGCCACGCGCGGATGGCGCTCGAGTTTGATTCCGAACATGGTGCCCAACGCCAGCCAGCTGGAGGCAGCGACGTCGACCAGCGAGAAGCCGCCCAGCAGATATTCGCGGCCTTCCAGGCGCCCCTCGAGGGCATCGAGAATGCGGTTGAGCTGGGAGCAATTGTAGTCGGCCGACGCCTTGCTGCGATCCTCGGGCTTGTACGAGACCGGAGTATCGAGCCCGTGGTACAGGTACTGCATCAGGTAAGGCCCCAGCTCGGTCATGGCCCACACCGTCCACGAAACGGCGTCGGCGCGGGCCTGGCCGCCGCCGGCCGGCCACAGGTTTTTCTCGACGCCATACTTGGTGCCGAGATGCAGCAGGATGGCACCCGACTCGAAGAAGGTCTGGTCGCCGTCGACTAGCGCCGGCACCTTGCCATGAGGGTTGACTGCGAGGAATTTCGGCGATCGGTTCTCCTGCTTCTTCAGGTCGATCTCGACGTACTCGTAGGGAACACCCAGCTCTTCGAGCGCCCACGCGACGCGCGTTCCCGAGCTACGCGGCGAGGAATGGAGACTGATGGTCATGCGCACCTCCGGGCTGCATCATATCCGAGATGCATCTGTCCGCGCTTCGCGTCTAGGCAGCCGTCACCTTGTAGACGTCATCGTGCTCGCGCGCGTGCTCGGTCACCTTGACGCCGATCTCCTGCCTCTTCCCGGCTTCGGTGACGGACTCGTGCTCGATCTGCATGGATTCGACGCGCTGGCGGAAGTCGCTCGTGTGTCCGAGGATGCGGATGGTGTCGCCGACGCGCAAGGTTCCGGACTCGATCCGTATCGCCGCGACGGAAAGGTGGCCGTAG
>DATDGA010000139.1:0-1591 GCA_036522335.1 Burkholderiales bacterium | reverse complement strand
CGAAGCTGTCGGTGGCGCAGCTGGTGTCCACGGCATGGGCGTCGGCTTCTACCTTCCGCGGCTCGGACAAGCGCGGTGGGGCGAACGGCGCGCGCATCCGCCTCGCGCCGCAGAAGGACTGGGAAGTGAACCAGCCGGCGCAGCTGGCGAAGGTGCTGAAGACGCTCGAAGGCATCCAGGCCGGCTTCAACAAGACGGCCAAGGGCGGCAAGAAGGTGTCGCTCGCCGACCTGATCGTGCTCGCGGGCTGCGCGGGCGTCGAGCAAGCCGCGAAGAAGGCCGGCGTCGCCGTGAAGGTTCCCTTCAAACCTGGACGCATGGACGCGAGGCAGGACCAAACGGACGTCGAGTCCTTCGCGGTGCTCGAGCCGATCGCCGACGGCTTCCGCAACTACCTGAAAGGCAAGTTCGCGGTCTTCGCCGAGCAGCTGCTGGTGGACCGGGCGCAGCTCCTAGCACTCACGGCGCCCGAGATGACGGTCCTCGTCGGCGGCCTGCGCGCGCTGGGCGCCAACGTCGGCGGCTCCAAGAACGGGGTCTTCACCTCGAAGCCGGAGACGCTCTCCAACGACATCTTCGTCAACCTGCTCGACATGGACACGGAGTGGAAGCCGGTCTCGATCGCGAAGGACGTGTTCGAGGGGCGCGACCGCAAGACGGGCAAGGTCAATTGGACCGGCACGCGCGTGGACCTCGTCTTCGGCTCGAACTCCCAGCTCCGCGCCATCGCGGAGGTCTACGCCATCGCGGACGCGAAGGAGAAGTTCGTGCAGGACTTCGTGGCGGCGTGGACGAAGGTGATGAACGCGGACCGCTTCGATATTGCCTGATCGCGGCATGAACACCTTCGAGGGCTTCTGACTGAAAGAAATAGACAGCTAACAACCGGTTCCCAGCTCGATAATCTCGCTCCAGTGTGTGGTCTACCTCTTTGCTCGGCGTTTTGATTTCGGTGGGCGGCGGTCTTTCCTCGCCGCGACGCGCCGCCCCGCCGGCCTCTTTAACTTGGAACGGGAGGCGGCGCGCGGCTTGCGCTCGATGAGAGTGCGGCACTTCGCGACGGCACGTGTGATGACCAGGGCGAGCTGCCGCCGGTAATCCGCCACCTGGGCTTCCAGGTCGGCAATCCGCACCTCTCGCGCTTTCAGCGTGGCGCGATCGCTCTCGAGCATCCTCAACGTGGAGAGCAGGTGATCGCGCGAGTCAGCGAGCGCGCGTTCCCGCTCGCGCGCCGCGGTCTCATAGGCGCGCTCGCGCATCTCGAACGACTGCGCCCGCACGTCGTTCTCGATCCGGATGTGTTCCAGACGCTCGCGGGCAGCGTTCTGGTCGTTCTGGGCGGTCTGGGCGGCGAGCGCCAGCGAGCGCTGCCAGATCGCTTCCACGGCCTCGACGATTTCACTGGGAAGACGGGTGAGGGCGGCCGGGTCGCCTTGCGCGCGAATGCCCAGGTCCCGCCAGAACCGCTTCAAACACGTTGCAATGGTCGCGGGAGCACCGCGGCCCAGCGCCTGGGGTCCTCTCGTTTTCCGTGCAATAACATACGGTAGGACTTGCCGGTAAATTCAGAGGTTCTGGTGCATCCAAGGGC
>DATDGA010000138.1:0-5202 GCA_036522335.1 Burkholderiales bacterium | reverse complement strand
CGCGAAATGCTGATTGCCGCCGCCGCGCAGCAGTGGAGCGTGCCGGCCTCCGAGTGCACGGCGTCCAACAGTTTCATCACTCATGCGAAGAGCGGGCGCAAGACGAGTTTCGGCAAGGTCGCCGAGGCCGCGTCGAAACTGGAGCCGCCCAAGGAAGTGAAGCTGAAGGATCCCAAGGACTGGAAGCTGATCGGCAAGTCGGTCAAGCGCATCGACATTCCCGACACGGTGATGGGGAAACAGCGCTACGGCATCGATGCACAGCTGCCTGGAATGATGTACGCCGCGGTTGCGCAATGTCCGGTGTTCGGCGGCAAGGTGAAATCGGTCGATGCGGCGAAAGTGCAGGGCCGGCGCGGCATCGTGAAGGTGCTGCCGCTCGAGACCTTCGTCGCCGTGGTCGGCGACAACTGGTGGCGCGCGAAGGAAGCCCTGCGCGACGTCCACATCGACTGGGACGTGGGCGCGAGCGGCAATGTTTCGAGCGCGGGCCTGATGGAGTTCTATCGCGCGGGACTCGACACGCAGACCGATTTCGCAACTGCGCGCAAGGACGGCGATTTCGAACAGGCCTTCGCCTCCGCCGCGAAGAAAATCGAAGCGGAGTACTACACGCCCTACCTCGCACACTCCTGCCTGGAGCCCATGGGCTGCACGGCGATCATCAAGGACGGCAAGGTCGAACTCTGGACTTCCACTCAGAACGCCGAGGCCTCGCTTGCCGTCGCGGCTGCGACCGCGGGCGTGCCGCTGGAGAACGTCGAGGTGCATCGCGTGCAGCTGGGCGGCGGCTTCGGCCGGCGCGGCGGCGCGCAGGATTTCGTGCGCCAGGCCGTGACGATCGCGAAGGCCATGGAAGGCACGCCGGTGAAAATGCTGTGGACGCGCGAGGAAGACACGCAGCACGACTTCTACCGGCCGGCGAGCCTCGTCCGCATGAAGGCGGGGCTGGACGACTCGGGCAGTCCGGTCGCCTGGTACTCGCGCGTCGCGGCGACCTCGATTTTCGAAACGCTCGTACATATTCCGCTCAAGAAACCGTTCGCGCCGGCGGACGGCGTCGATCCCCAGTCGGTGGCTTCGCTCAACGACCTGCCGCACGCGATTCCGAACGTCAAGGTCGAGTACGCACAGCGCAATACGCACGTACCGGTCGGCTTCTGGCGGACGGTAGGGCATTCGCAGAACCCGTTCGTGCGCGAATCCTTCATGGACGAGCTGGCGAGCGCCGCGGGTAAGGACCCGTACGAGTACCGGCGCGCGCTGCTGGCAAAATCGCCCAAGGACCTCGGCGTCCTCGATGCCACGGCGAAGGCCGCCGGCTGGGGCCAGCCGCTTCCGGCCGGCGTGTTCCGCGGCATCGCCGAGACCGAAGGCTACGGCAGCTACACTTCCGCGGTCGCGGAGCTCTCGGTCGACAAGAACGGCGAGGTCAGCATCCGGCGCCTGGTGCTCGGCATCGACCCGGGCTATGCGGTGAACCCGGACAATATCCAGGCGCAGATGCAGGGCAGCGCCGTGTTCATGCTGACCGCGATGTTCTGGGGCGAGATCACCATCAAGGACGGGCGTGTGGAGCAGTCGAATTTCCACGACTACCGGATGATGCGGCTGCGCGAAATGCCCAAGGTCGAAGTGGTGCTCGTGCCCTCGGGCGGATTCTGGGGCGGCATCGGCGAGCCCGGCCAGGCTTCGATCGCGCCGGCCGTGTGCAACGCGATCTTCGCCGCCACGGGCAAGCGCGTGCGCTCACTGCCGCTGAAGAATCACGGGTTTACTCTCGCGTAGCGGCGGCGTGCGAAGACCGAGGGTCCGCGCATTGTCACTCGGGTGCGCTGCGGCGGCCCTTGCCGCCGCCGTGTTCGGGCAAGAGGGCAGGGCGGCGTTCGAAGCCGTCGGGGACGCGATTCCGCGGCCGCTCACGGCAGAACCCGGCCAGCCTGAGCGCGGTCGAAGCATCGTGGCGAATCGGGATCAAGGAGGCTGCACGCTCTGCCATGCGGTGCCCGGCGAGAAGAATTTCGGGAATATCGCGCCGACGCTCGCAGGCGCGGGCGCGCGGCTCTCGGTCGCGCAGCTGCGGCTTCGCGTCGCCGATTCCACCCGCGTGAATCCGGAGTCGCCCATGCCCGCCTACTACAGGACCGAAGGCCTCGCTCAGGTCGCCGGCGCGTTCCGCGGCAAGCCCATTCTTTCGGCGCAGCAGGTCGAAGACGTCGTCGCCTGGCTCGCGACTCTGACGGAGCCGCAGTGAAACGCCGCGATTTCCTCGCCGGCGCAGCCGGCGCCCTCGCGCTTCCCGGCGCCGCCCTCGCGCAGGTCGATCCGCTCGATCCGCTCGTGTGGGTGGTGACCAACGGCGCCCCGGTGAAAAAGGGCAAGGTGAAGCTGGTGCTGCCGCAGTTGGCCGACAACGGGAATTCCGTGCCGATCCGCATCACCGTGGACAGTCCAATGACGGAGGCCGACCACGTGAAGAGCATCCACCTGTACTCGGAGCGCAACCCGGTGCGCAACATGGCGAATTTCTATCTCGGCCCTCGCGCGGGCAAGGCCGAGATCGATTCGCGCGTGCGGCTCGCGGGCAGCCAGCGCGTGACGGCGGTCGCCAAGCTCTCCGACGGCTCGTTCTGGTACGACGCGGCGGCGGTCGTGGTGACGCTCTCCGCCTGCCTGGACGAGAGCTAGGAGCGAGCGCCGTGGCCGCGAGAATCCAGATTCCTCCCCGGGCGAAACGCGGCGAGATCGTCGAGATCCGGGTGCTCATCCAGCACTCGATGGAGACCGGATACCGCCACGACGACGTCGGGCGCGTCATCAAGCGCAACGTCATCAACCTGTTCTCCTGCCGCTACAACGGCGTCGAAGTGTTCCGCGCCGATCTGTCCTCGGGCATCTCGGCCAATCCCTATCTGCAGTTCTACACCGTCGCCGAGGCGAGCGGCGATCTCGAGTTCAGCTGGATCGACGACGAGGGCCAACAGGACTCGGAACGGCAATCGATCGTCGTCAACGGATGAAACGCGGGCCGGCGCGCCGTGTTCTCGCAACAGCGCTCGCCGCAATAGGGCTCGCCGCGAGCATGGGGCTCGCGCAGGAACGCTCGATACCGCTAGGGGAACTCAAATCCGGCTCGGTGTTTCTCGGCGAGGATCTGCGCGCTCTTCAGAACGACCAGTTCGCCAATCCGGGCACGCTGTGGGTCGAGCGCGGAGAAAAGCTCTGGCGCGAGGTTTCCGGAAAGAACGCGCGCTCCTGCGCGAGTTGCCATCAGGACGCCAGCATGCGCGGTGTGGCAGCGAGCTATCCGAGAATCGACAAGGCGAGCGGAAAGCTCCTCAATCTCGAGAGCCGCATCAATCAGTGCCGCACGGAGCGCATGGGCGCGGAACCCTTGCGCTACGAATCCGAGGAGCTGCTCGCGCTCACCGCCTACGTTGCGCGCCAGTCGCGCGGCGTGCCGATCGCCGTCAGCATCGAAGGCGCGGCGCGCGCGCATTTCGACGCGGGGCGCGCCTCGTACCACAAGCGCCGCGGACAGATGAATATGTCCTGCGCCCATTGCCACGAAGCGAACTGGGGCAAGCGCTTGCTCTCCGAGACTATCAGCCAGGGCCACCCCAACGCGTATCCCGCCTACCGGATGGAGTGGCAGACCATGGGTTCGCTCGAGCGCCGTCTGCGCGCCTGCCTGTCGGGAATACGCGCCGAGATGCTGCCTTACGGGTCACCCGACTACCTCGACCTCGAGCTCTTTCTTGCCTGGCGCGCGCAGGGGCTGCCGATCGAGACTCCGGGGGTGCGCCGTTAGCAGGCCGCGCTACGCTAGAATTCAGCAAATTCCAAAACGAGAGGAGAAAGAGAACATGTCCGAAGTCCACGCCCACCTCGATCCCGCCAACAAGAAGGTTGCGCTGCTGATCTCCCTTCTCGCGCTGGTGCTCGCTTTTTCAGAAACCCTGGGCAAGGCGACGCAGACGAGCGCGCTCGCCAACCATCTCGAGGCTTCGAACCTGTGGGCATTCTTCCAGGCGAAGACCATCCGCCAGACGACGATCCGCACCGCGGCCGAGGAGATGGAAGCGCAGTTCGGGCAGAAGGCGCCCGAGGCGGTGAAGAAGCAGGTCGACGCGTGGAAGAAGACCGCCGACCGCTACCAGTCCGAGCCCGAAACCAACGAAGGCCGCAAGGAGCTGATGGCGCGCGCGAAGGAAAGCGAGAACAAGCGCGACCGCGCGATGGCCGCCTATCACAACTACGAGATCGCCTCGGCCGCCGTGCAGATCGCGATCGTGCTCGCTTCGGCTGAAATCATCACGGGAGTCGCGGCGCTGCTCTGGATCGCCTTTGGACTGGGCGCGGTCGGCGTCGCGTTCAGCCTGATCGGCTTCTTCTGGCCGACCGCGGTGCATCTTTTCTAGCAACCCTCGACTTCTTCATAGCTTCTCCTTATCCTCCTAAGGAGCCTCAGAAGCGGCCCGCTCCGGTTCCACCGGTGTTTCCGGGGTGAGGTCAGCTGGGCCATCCACGTGAGCTTCAAGAACAAACCGCTGCAGCCTGTACCGACTGTCACGCGCGAGGAGTCTGGCCGCGACGGAGCGTCAAGCGTGACCGTCGCCGTGCTGCGCGAGATCCAGGCGCTGCAGGGAACCGGCGATGAGATCCTCGATGCACTTGTGCCCCGCGCCCGGCTGCTGCAGCTCGAAGCGGGCCAGTGCTTGCTCCGGCGGGGTGAGCCGAATCTACGCGTCTACGTCGTAATCTCTGGCCTCCTGCGTGTGGAATTGGATGATGGAAGCTCTCCGCTCGCGTACATAAACCGGGGCGAGACCGTCGGCGAACTGTCGCTGCTCGCGGGCAGCCCCACGACTGCGACGGTCGCAGCGGAAGAGCCGACGCAGCTTCTCGTGCTGGACGAAGAGACCTTCTGGTGGCTTGCCGAGTCGTCGCACGAGTTCTCCGTCGGCTTGCTGATCCGCCTTGCAAAACGAATGCGCTCGAACAACGACGCCGTACAGGCGAACATCGCGCTGCGCCGGCAATTCGAGCAGGCAGCCCTCAGTGACCCTCTCACCGGCTTCCGCAACCGGCGTTGGCTCGACCAGACGCTGCCTCGCATCATCCAGCGCCACCTCCACGCCTCCGAGCCGCTGTGCGTCGCCATCATGGACATCGACCATTTCAAGCACGTCAACGACAGCT
>DATDGA010000137.1:0-2809 GCA_036522335.1 Burkholderiales bacterium | reverse complement strand
GGAATCTGCAGCGTGGACGCGTTCAGGGTGCTGAGCGTTAGCCTGGGCATTCGTACCTCGTCGGGGTGCCGGTCATTGTATCGCGCAGCGCACTCCAGCGCGACGAGCGACCCCATGCTGTGGCCGACCAAAGCCGCGGTTTTAACTCCGGCCGCGTCGAGCAGGAGAGCAATCCAGTCGGACAGGGCTTCGATCGTCTCGAGGGGCGCGCCGCCGCTCTTGCCGTGACCCGGCAGATCGACGGCGAGCACGGCGTAGCCATGATGCGCGAGATAGCGCGATTGCAGGATCCAGACGCAGTGATCCTGCGCGCCGCCGTGGATGAACACGACCGCCGGCAGCTTCGCGTCGAAGGCCCTGCCGGTGTACGCGTATGCTGTCCGGTTCGCGACTGTGAGTTCCATCTTCAGGCTCGCGCGGCGTGCAAGCCGCGCGCGAGATCCTCGATCAGGTCGTCGGGATCTTCGAGGCCGATGGAAAGCCGGATCGTGCCGGGACCGATGCCTGCCTCGGCGAGCGCCGCGTCGCTCATGCGAAAGTGGGTGGTGCTCGCCGGGTGGATGACCAGCGACTTCGCATCACCGACGTTGGCGAGGTGCGAGAATATCCTGAGCGACTCGATGAAGCGCCGGCCGGCGGCGCGGTCGCCTTTCAGGTTGAAGCTGAATACGGCGCCGCAGCCGCGCGGCAGCAGCTTCTTCGCGAGCGCATGGTCGGGGTGCGAAGGCAGCTCGGGATAGGCGATCGATTCCACGGCCGCCTGCTTGCCCAGGAATTCGACCGCCTTGCGGGTGTTCTCGACGTGGCGCTGCATGCGCAAGGGGAGCGTCTCGACGCCCTGCAGAATCTGGAACGCTGTCGCGGGGCTCATGCAGGCGCCGAAATCGCGCAGGCCTTCGCGGCGCGCGCGCAACAGGAAGGCCGCGACGGTCGATTCCTCCTGGAAGTCCATGCCGTGAAAACCCGCGTAGGGTTCGGTGAGTTCCGGGAATTTTCCGGACGCCTCCCAGTCGAAGGTCCCGCCGTCCACGAGCACACCGCCGATCGCGACCCCGTGGCCGCCGAGGAACTTGGTTGCCGAGTGGTAGAGCAGATCGGCGCCGTGGTCGAAGGGCTTCTGCAGGTATGGGGTCGTGAAGGTCGCGTCGACGAGCAGCGGCAGCTTCGCTTCGTGCGCGATCGCTGCAACCGATGGAATGTCGAGTACGTCCAGTCCCGGGTTGCCGAGCGTCTCGCCGAAAAGGAGCCTCGTACTCGGCCGGATCGCTTTCTTCCATGCGGGGAGGTCGCGCGGATTCACGAACGTCGTTTCGATTCCGAAGCGCGGCAGCGTATAAGACAGAAGATTGTGCGAGCCGCCGTAGAGCGCGCGCGAGGCGACGATGTGCGAGCCCGCGCCCGCGATCGTGGCTATGGCAAGATGCAGCGCGGCCTGGCCGCTCGCCGTCGCGATGGCACCGACGCCGCCCTCGAGCGCCGCCACGCGCTCCTCGAGGACTGCGTTGGTGGGGTTGGAGATGCGCGAGTAGACGTGCCCGCCGCGCTCCATGTTGAAGAGCGCAGCGGCGTGGTCCGCATCGCGGAATACGAAGGAGGTGGTGAAATAAATGGGCGTCGCGCGCGCTCCGGTGACCGGATCGGGCCTCTGGCCCGCGTGCAGACTGAGCGTGTCGAACTGCAAAGAGCGGGGTGCGGCCATGAAATCCTCCTCGGAGTCCGGCCGATTCTACCCGCTTTGCTCGTCATTCCGGACGCGCGCAGCGCGAGCCGGAATCCAGTGACCGCTGCATGCAAACGTCTCTGGATTCCCGCTTATGGGCGAATGACAATCGAAAAAAAACCGCGCCCCGAAGGGCGCGGTCTCGATGCGGTCCGGTCCGATCAGCCGACGCGGATCGGTACGTAGATCTTGTTGCCTTCGCGCTGTATCAGAAGGGCGACGCTGCCGCGCGATCTGTCCACGAGGCGGCGCAGCTGATCGACGGTCTTCACGGGCTGGTTGTTGAGGGCGAGGATGACGTCGCCCGCCTGAACGCCGGCCCGCGCCGCGGCACCTTCGACTTGCTCGACGAGCAAGCCGCCTTCGGCTTCGATCTCCTTGCGCTCCTCCGCGTTGAGCGGTCGCACCGACAGGCCGAGCTTGGCCGATTTCGCCTTCGTATCGTCGTCCGCCTTCGCGATTTTTTCAGCCGGGGCTTCGGCGAGCGAGGCTCGCAGCTCCAGCGTCTGGCCCTGGCGCCAGATCCTGAGGCTCACCGCCGTTCCCGGACGGGATTCACCGATGATGCGCGGCAGGTCGATCGAGCTTTCGATCGAGCGCCCATCCACCGCCAGGATGACGTCGCCCGCCTTGATTCCGGCCTTGTCCGCGGGGCTTTTCGCTTCCACGGCGGCCACGAGCGCGCCCTGGGCCTTCTTGAGTCCGAAGGAGTCCGCGAGGTCCTGGCTGACGCCCTGGATGGTGACGCCCAGCCGTCCGCGACTGACCTTGCCGTACTTCTGAAGATCGTTCTTCACCTTCATCGCGACTTCGATGGGAACCGCGAACGACAATCCCATGTAGCCGCCCGTGCGGCTGTAGATCTGGGAATTGATTCCGATCACTTCGCCGGCCATGTTGAAGAGCGGCCCGCCGGAGTTGCCCGGGTTGATGGCGACGTCGGTCTGGATGAAGGGCACGTAGTTCTCGTCGGGGAGCGAGCGCGATTTTGCCGAGATGATGCCCGCGGTCACGGTGTTCTCCAGGCCGAACGGCGAACCGATCGCCGCGACCCACTCGCCCACCTTGGACTTGGTGGCTTCGCCGATG
>DATDGA010000136.1:0-4422 GCA_036522335.1 Burkholderiales bacterium | reverse complement strand
TGGGCGCCGTGGTGCTGCCGGCACTCGTCGCGGTCGCCGAGCTGCGTCGCGGAATGAGCGGACGCGAATTCCTTACGAGCGCGGTCGCTGGCTACGAGATCGGCCCGCGCGTGGGCTTGTGCATGGGGCCCGAGCACATCGGCCAGGGCTGGCACTCCGGCGCGACGCTTGGCGTGTTCTCGGCGGCGGCGGGAGCCGCGCGCGGCTTGAAGCTCGACGCGGCGAGAACCGTGCATGCGCTCGGCATCGCGGGCACGCAGGCGGCCGGGCTGATGGCGGCGCAATACGGTGCGATGGTGAAGCGCATGCACGCGGGCCGCGCCTCGCAAAGCGGCCTGTACGGCGCACTCCTCGCCGAAGCCGGCTTCACCGGGATTGCGGACGTGTTCGAGAGCGAATACGGCGGCTTCTGCACCACCTTCTCGCGCTCGCAGGACCGCTTTCGCCTCTCCGAGCTCACCGCGGGATTCGGCGAGATTTGGCAGACGATGGGCGTCGCGCTGAAATTCTATTCCTGCGTCGGCAGCAACCACACCACGCTCGATGCGCTGCGCGATCTGCAGGCCGAGCGCCCGTTCGCCGCGAAGGACGTCGGGAAAATCGTCGTACACGCCTCGCGGGTGACGCTGGACCACGCCGGATGGAAATACCGGCCGGCCGGACTCGCCGCGGCGCAGATGAATCTTTCCTTCTGCGTGGCGACGCTGCTCCTCGAAGGCGACTGCTTCGTCGATCAATTCAGCGAGGCAGTCGTCGCCGATCCGAGGCGCCTCGCGCTCGCCGAAAGGGTCGAAGTCCGCGCGGACCCGGCGATCAGCGCCAGGGGATCGAAATACCGCCATGCGGTGCGGGTGGAAGTGCAGTTGAACGACGGCAGCCGGCTGGAACGCTCCCTGGAAGCGCCGCGCGGCAGCGAGCCGAATTTCGCGAGCGAGGCGCAGGTCGTCACGAAGTTCGAGAAGCTCGCGGCGCACGCGGTCAAGCGCGCACAGGTGGGGCAGCTGCGCGACGCGGTGCTGGATATGGAAAAACTCAAGGATGCATCGCGCATCGCGAAGCTGCTGACATCGAAGGGGGCAAAATGAAACGTATTGTCCCAGCGGTCGCCGCGCTCTTCCTATCGCTTGCCGCCGCCGGGCAGCCCTATCCGAGCAAGCCGATACGTCTCATCGTGCCCTGGCCGGCGGGCGGCACCGTCGACGGCGTCGCGCGCGTCATCGGACCGGGATTCTCGGCGGGCCTCGGCCGCCCGGTGCTCGTCGAGAACCGCGCCGGCGCGGGCGGCTCGATCGGGGAGGCGGAAGCGGCCAAGGCGCCGCCCGACGGCACCACCGCGCTCTTCGTTTTCGACACGCACGCGGTCAACCATCTGCTTTACAAGAATCTCGGTTACGACCCGTTCAAGTCCTTCGAGCACGTGAGCCTCATCGTCACTTCGCCGCAGGTGCTCGCCGGCGCGACCAACTTCGCACCGTCGTCGGTCGCCGAGCTGGTGGCTTATGCGAAGGCCAACCCGGGAAAGGCGACCTACGCCACGGTGGGAGCGGGAAGCTCGAACCATCTGAATGCGCTGCTGCTCGCGAACCGCACCGGAATCGAAATGATTCACGTGCCGTACAAGGGCGGGGCGCCGATGATGATCGATCTGGTCGGCGGACAGGTGAACGTGATGTTCGTTTCCGCGCCGCAGGCGATTCCCCAGGTGAAGGCGGGCCGCATCAAGGCGCTCGCGATCGGTTCCGCGCGCCGCATCCCGCAGCTTCCCGACACGGCGACGGTCGCGGAGACGCTCCCCGGATTCGCGGCGCAATCCTGGGTGGGGATGCTCGTTCCCTCGGGGACGCCCAGCGAGATCGTCGCGCGGCTGCACGGCGAATTGACGAAAACCCTCGCCGATCCGGAGGTGCGCGGCAAGCTCGCCGCCCAGGGATTCGACGTCGTGGGGAGCAGCCCGGAGGAATTTCTCGGGTTCGTGCGCGAGGAGTCGGAGAAATGGGCGAAAGTGATCCGCGACTACCGGATCCGGGTGGAGTAATACCGTTCCAATTTCGCTTCCCTTGGCGCCGGCTCGAGCTTTCCCGCTTATGCGGGCGCCCGGAGCCCGTGCACACTACGTCTCCACCCGATTGCGGCCAGCTTCCTTTGCCCTGTAGAGGGCGCTGTCGGCGCGTTGCAGCGTCTGTTCTATTTCTTCGCCGGCTTGGTGCTGGGCCAGACCGATCGACACCGAGATCCTGAGGTCGGGGCCTATCTCGACAAAACTGAGTTGCTCGGCGTCGCGTCGCACGCGCTCGGCTCCGATCCGGGCCCCTTCCAGACTGGTATCCGTGAGGATCAGCAGGAATTCTTCCCCGCCGTAGCGTCCGAAATAGTCGGTCGTTCGCATGCGCTGCTTGGCGTTGCGGGAAAAGCCGCGCAGCACGTCGTCGCCGGCCTGATGGCCGTATTTGTCGTTAATCTGCTTGAAGAAATCGAGGTCCAAGACGGAAATGCAGAACGTCGCTCCCGTCCGCGCGCAGCGGCTCTTTTCGTGCCGCAGCATTTCCATGAGATGGCGGCGGTTGTGCACACCCGTAAGCTCATCGTGCGTGGCCAATTCCTGGAGAGCGTGGAACGCCTTCTCCAGGTCGGATTTGCTCAGCGCCAACTGTTTGCGCATTCGGCCGATGTACCCGCCCATGAATGCGAACCAGACAAAAACTGCTGCAAGGACCGCCCAGCGCAGCAGTGTGAGTTGTAGGTCGATCGTTCCTGACCGAAAGTGAAGGAGCAACAAGGTCATCGCCCCATAGCAAATGAGGGCGAAGCCTCCGACCCCCAGCAGATCCCGGGTTCCGAGGCGGAACAGTCCAAACAAAAATGTGAACGGAAGGAGCAATACGATTACGCCGCGTCCCCCGGGGGAGGCGTAATACATGGCGCAGGTGAGTACGACAATCGAGCTTTCCATCATCTCGACGGTCAGGCTGGGATCGCGCACCTTGAGGTTGAGCCCAGATCGGAATAGCGCGTAGAAAAGGACGAGGAAAAACAGCATCCCGCTGGTGGTATAGATAAGGCCGGTTTCCTCGAGGTACCCCTCCCAGTAGAGCAGGAACAACAGCAGCCACGCGAGCACCGAGCTACCCAGCGCAAACAGGTACCGCCTGATCCGATGTGCTTGTCTGTGATCGTCTTTGGGAAACAGCGCAAGCATAGCCATTTTTGAGGGTGCGACCTCCCGCCTGCATTCTAGCGTTACCGGAGTCCGTCTCGCCGGGCCATTTCCAGTGGTGCCGTCCTATTCGCGCCCGGTGCCCGTCATGCAGCCCTTTTCAGCTCGCAGCCACGGATCAGGACATCCGCCGGGAGCTTCGGGCCAGATGCAGCGCAGCGCCCCCGGAAAGCGCATTTTGGAGAACGCACAGTTTTGTCCTGATCGAATTAAAATGGGCGCACGCTGTCCTCCGCAGAGGAATCCGCTATGCCAAGAGACATGAACTACGTCCCCAAGGGCGTTATCCCGGCGGTGCTGCTGCCGTTCCACGACGATCTCTCCATCGACGAGGAATCGTTTCGCGCGCATCTGCGCGACGTTGCGTCGGTCGAAGGCATTTCCGCGATCACGGTCAACGCGCATTCCACCGAGGTCGCCTCGTGCTCGTTCGAGGAGCAGAGGCGCGTTCTCGAAATCACCCGGGACGAAATCGGCGGCCGGCTTCCGATCGTGAATGGCGTATACGCCGAGGGGAGTCTGGAGGCGGCGCGCATCGCTAAGATGGCCGCCGAGTGCGGCGCCGCCGCGCTCCTCGTATTTCCTCCGGGACCGTTCACCATGGGCCAGCGCCCGGAAATGGCTGTGGAACACTTCCGGCGAATCGCCGACGCGGCGAACCTCCCCATCATCGCCTTTCAGTACCCGCTCGCGGGCGGCCAGGGCTATCCGCTCGCCACGCTCCTGAAACTCATCGAGGCGGTGCCCGCAGTGCGCGCGATCAAGGACTGGAGCGGGAACCCGCAGCTGCACGAGCGCCAGATCCGCAGTCTGCAGTCCCTGAATCCGCCGGTCAACGTCCTCACGACGCACAGCGCCTGGCTGATGAGCTCGCTCGTGCTCGGCTGCAACGGCCTCCTGTCGGGCAGCGGCGCGGTGATCGCCGACCTGCAGGCGAAGCTTTTCCGCGCGGCGCGCGCCAACGACCTCGCCGGCGCGAAGAAAATCAACGACCGCATCCGGCCGACGGCCGAGGCGTTCTATTCCGAGCCGTGGGTGGACATGCACAACCGCATGAAGGAGGCGCTGGTGATGATGGGCAAACTTCCGCGTGCGGTGGTGCGCCCTCCGCTGGTGAAGCTGCCGCAAGCCGAGATCGAGCGCATACGCAAGGCGCTCATCGCCGCGGGCCTGCTCGATCAGGCCGGTAAAGCGCGCAAAGCCGCGTA
>DATDGA010000135.1:0-7235 GCA_036522335.1 Burkholderiales bacterium | reverse complement strand
ACCCGCGCCTACTTGCACGGCATCGCCTGGGCACTGCCGGCGATGCTGCTCTTTCGTGTGTTTTTCGCGCTCACCACCGCGGTGTCCCGTCCGCGGGCGGTGATGGCGATCAACCTCATCTATTTCGCCGCCAAGATCCCGCTCAATACCCTGTTCATCTACGGGAAGCTCGGAGCACCGGAACTCGGAGGCCCCGGCTGCGCGGTCGCGACGGCGATCGCGAGCTGGCTGATCTTCGTGCTCGCCTGGCTCTATTGCGCGAAGCGCCCGTTCTACGCGCAGTTTCGCGTCTTCGCCCGGTGGTCCTGGCCCGACCCGCAGGCGATCCTGAGCCACCTCAAGCTCGGCGTACCGATGGGGCTTACTTTTTTCATCGAGGTGACGTCGTTCACCTTCATGGCGCTGTTTCTCGCGCACCTTGGCGCGGCCACTTCGGCGGGTCACCAGATCGCGTCAAACGTCACAGCGGTCGTCTACATGTTCGGTCTCGCGGTCGGTAACGCGACCGCGGTGCTCACCGCCCAGGCGGTCGGGGCTCACGACCTGCGGGAAGCCCGACACACGGGACTTACCGGCATCGGCATCATGTTCGCCGTTTCCGCCTGCGCCGGAGTGACGATCTTCCTTACGGCAAATCAGATCGTGTCCTTTTACACCCGCGATGCGGCCGTAGCGGCGATCGCCACCCGACTGATGACGTACATCGCTTTCTTCCAGCTCTTCGACACCGCGCAGGTAGTCATCGTCAACGCGTTGCGCGGCTACAAGATCGCTTTCATTCCGATGCTGGTCTACACGATCGCCCTTTGGGGGATCGGATTGGGCGGAGGGTACGCGCTGGGACTGGGCAGGATCGAGGCGGTGAACGCGCTTGGCCTCGCCACACCTATGGGTGCCGCGGGATTCTGGCTCGCGGGCTTGGCGAGTCTCGTCGTCACGAGCGGAATCCTCCTCGCCTATTTCTTGCGCGTGAGCCACGAGCGCAAGACAAGCTAGCCTTTCGAACGTGTATCAGCGGGCCGCGCCCGTGGGCCTGAACAATGTTCCTCCTCCGGCCTGGGCGGGAGCGGACGCTGCGGCGGTCCCCGGGACCGGGGTACGTCCGGTATCGGCAGGACGTGCAGCAGGCGCACCTTGAGTCGCGGCGGTCGGCACGGGTTTCGCGGATTGAGTACCTTGAGCCTGCGCGAGCGCTCCGATGTCGCCGGAGAGCTCGCCGCCCTCCTCGATCGCGATTGTCCCGTAACGGATCTTGCCCGACACTTTCCCGGTTGCCCGGATGACCAACTGGTTGCGGGCGGTGAGTTCACCCTCGAAGCGCCCCCGGATTTCTGCGAGATCGATACCCACCTTGCCCACGAACACACCGTGCTCGGAGATCTGAATGACGCGGCTGTCCATGGATGCCTCGACACGACCTTCAACGACCAGGGTGTCACAGTCGGTAATCTCGGCCCCTTTGAGTTTGATGTCCGGGCCAACGATCAATCTGCTCACGGGTTCGCCGCTGGGGCGGGAGGCTTTGGGATCATCCCGTGAGGCCGCCTTTGGTGTGTCGATCTTGGGAGAATCCCCTCTTGCGGGTTCAGCCCTTTGGGTGCCCAGGGCTTCTTGCAACTCGCTGTACGGCGACCGCGCCGGTTGCACCGGCTGCGAAATCTCTCTCTTTCGAAAATTGTCGAGCATGAATACTCCTTCGTTGTTCCGTCCGTGATTAGGGTCTAACAAAATCCAGGGCTCAAGATGTTTGGGGCGTAGCAACGCGCATGCCACAAACAAGTCATGGGCAAAATCATGCGGTTGCCGCTGGCCGGCGCAGGAACGACACCTGAGCGCTGTCGCTCTCGAGCGACGCCTTCTTGCACCGAAGCCTTAAGCTGCTGTTTGTGTGGAGATAGACGCGTCGTGCGAAAGCGACGGCGGTGCCACGGGCCGTGAGAGGCGGAAGCGTTCCAGAAAGACGCAGGATCTTCTGGTTCGCCGGCGATCCCTACATCGAGGATCGATTTTCCAGGGGCTTTACGAATCTCAGCAGAAATTCGTCCACCGGCACCTTCGTACGGAATACGATCGCATCGCGTGGATCTTCGGGGTGACGCAGAAAATCGGCTTCCGCCACAAGCCTGAAGCCAGCAGCCTCGATTTCTCGCCGGAGCACCGCTTCCTCGATGCGGTGCAGGGATTTCGCCACGCTGACGCCAGCACCCGACGCGGCCGAGTGGTCGGCCACAACCAGCACGCCACCGGGCTTCAAGGCCTCGAACAGCGCCCGATTCATCTTTGCGCGGTCGACATTCATGAACGCCGTGTCGTGGTAGGCGAAGAAGAAAGTGATCAAGTCGAGGTTGCGCACATCCGGCGGCACGGGGTCATCGTGGTCGCGCGGCACGCGCACCACGTTTCGCATCGCCGGGGTTTTCGCGCGTTCCTCGAAACGCTCGCGCGCACGAGGGGAAGCGGCCTGCGAGTCTTGCCCATACACTTTCCCGCCCGGACCCACGGCACGCGCGAGAAGCTCGGTCGAGTAGCCGCCGCCCGTGCCCATGTCGAGCACTCTCATTCCCGGCCGGACTCCGGTGAAGGCCAGCAACAACTCCGGATTTCTTCGCTGGTCGGTCTGCCGGTCGGCATCGGACCGCTCAGGACTCGACACGATGGCGCGGTAGTCCACCGCCCCCGTACCGCTCATGCCGGCGCAACCGGCGAGCGCAGCGACGCATGAAAGTGCCGCCCACCATCGGCGGGCGAAACTATGTTCGATGTTCACGATGTGCTCTCTTTCAGCGCCCTTGGAATCTCGGTTTGCGTTTTTCGTTGAAGGCGCGAATGCCCTCCCTGCGGTCTTCAGTACCGACCAGGCGGTTGTACGCTTCGATCTCCATTCGCAGTCCCGAGGCCAGATCCACCTGCAATCCGTCGCGAATCGTGCGCCTTGCCTGCGCCACGGAAAGCGGCGCGTTCGAAGCGATACGGCGCGCCGCGTCGAGACCTTCCTCGAGCAGTTCTCCGGGCTCGCACAGTTGGTTGACCACACCCCAGGCGAGCGCCTCCTCGGCAGAAAAGGGACGCGCCGCCAGGATCAGTTCCTTCGCGCGGCGCTCGCCGACCGCCCGGGCCAGCGTCTGAGTGCCACCACCGCCCGGCATGATCCCGAGCGACACCTCGGTAAGCGCAAACTTCGCCGCCTTCGATGCGTAGGCGAAGTCGCACATCAATACGAGCTCGAGGCCGCCGGCGTAGGCGGCGCCGTTGACTGCCGCAATTACGGGAACCGGGCAGTCGAGCACGGAGCGGAACATGCCCTCGAAGATTTCGTGCTGCGCGAGCCATTGCTTGTCGTCGAGGGAAGCGCGCTCTTTGAGATCGGCGCCCGCGCAGAACGCCCGCTCCCCCGCGCCGGTGAGAACCACGCAGCGATGCCGCGCGGAATCGATCTGGCGGAAAAGGCCGCCCAGATCGAGAGCGGACTGAGTGTTGAAGGCATTGGCAACCTCGGGACGGTCGAGGGTTACCAGGAGAATAGCCTCCGGCCGTTCCTGCACCCGCAGCGTGGCGTACTTCTCCATGCGTGCTCCGCTGCGGGTCGGCCACAACGACCTGCCCTAGCCTCCCTACTGCGGCGGCTTGACGCCGTCTTTGCTGACCGCCACGCGGCCGGTCGTGATCTTGCCGTCGGCAGCGACCTGCGCTCCGGTGAAGATGGTCGCACCCGGCACCAGCAGCGACCGGTCGCCAGGAACGAAGTCGACGATGGGCGTACCGTCGGGTACCAGGATTTTCTGCGACCCGTCCTTATATTCGAGCGTGAGTTCGTTACCGCCGGCCGTCTTGACCACCTTGGCAAGATTGGCGTTCGTCATGGTGTCGCCTGGCGCCATGTCCCACGGCGTGTGACCCGGCGGCGCTGCAGGCGGAAGCGCGTGCACTTCGCTCGCGACCAGCATGCCGTTCGCGTCCTTCTTCGCGGTCGAGCCAACGTAGGCACCCGGCTTGAAGTCGGCGAGGGTGACTGCCTTGGCCGCGGCCACCGTGAGATTCGGGGCGAGATTGATCTTGAGATCCTTGCCGTCACGCGTCTTCACCGAGAGCACGTCGCCATCCAAGCTGGTGATGGTGCCGCGGATACGCATCGGCGTTTGTGCGCTCGCAGCGACGCTCGCCAACGCGAACGCACCGGCAAACAACAGCAGTGCAATTCTATTCATGATCGTGATTCCTCCTGATTAGGTCCGTCGGGTGATTCGAGAATTTCTTTGCAGCAACAGGTAAACGCCGCTGCCCAAGCTTCCATTCCGATGTTGTGCAACTATTCTGGCAGATTCCGGCCTAGAGTGAATTGCGGCAGGGAGGTGAATTATCTTCCGCCGTCAGAGCTTCAGCAAGTGCCTGGCGTTGTCTTCGAGGATTCTTTTCTTCGCGCCCACGTCGAGGCGTGGATGGTCTGTGACCACGGCAACCGGCTGCTCGTAGGCAATCGGAAAACAGTAGTCACTCCCCATCAGCACGCGGTCCGGTCCGACGACCTTCACCAGGTATTCGAGCACGTGGTCGGAATAGCCTACAGTGTCGTAGTAAAAACGGCGCAAATACTCGACCGGCGACTGCCTGATGTGCTTCAGATCGGCTCGCTTCTCCCATCCCCGGGTGAGCCGGCCGACGAGCCAGGGAAACGCGCCGCCCGAGTGAGGCAAACATACGATCAGACTTGGGAATCGGTCGAGCACCCCGCCAAAGATGAGGTGCGCCGCGGCGATCGCGGATTCGAATGGATTGCCAAGCAGGTTGGTAAGGTAATATGCGGCGAGGCGTTGGTGTCCGATGACCTCGACCGGGTGGAGGAAGAGCGGCAAGCCACTCGCCTCGATGCGCTCGTATACGGGGAGAAACGCGGCGTCGGACAGGTCTTTGCCGCGAACCTGTGTGGCGATATAGAAGCCGCGCATGCCGGGGAGCTTCGCGGCACGCTCGACCTCTTTGACAGCAAGTGCAGGTTCGTGCATCGGAAGGGTGGCAAGGCCGATGAACCGCCTTACATCGCGCTCATGTGCGAGAGCGAGCGCGTCGTTGTACGTTTCGGCGAGACGCTTTGCCAGATCTCCATCGGCCCAGTAAACCATCGGCTGCGACAGCGACAGCGCGTGAGCTTCTACACCTTGCGCGTCCATCGCCGCAAGCCGTGCGTCGAGGTCCACGAAATTCGGCCCCACGGGCCCGGTCGTCAAGTGGCCGTGCTTGAACTGCGGGCCCTTGCCCTCGACCATCTTGTATTCGAAGCCGTGGGCCGGTCCGTGCTTCGCGATCAGATCGAGGAAGCTTTGCGGGAAATAGTGCGCGTGGACGTCGATCGCTCGAGGTTTGTGACTGTGGTTCATCCGCATTCCTTTTTTTCGTCCGCGATTTTACCGCGCCGAGGACGAGCGCACTTATAATTAGTCGGTTAAAGCGGACGCGTCGCGCCACTTTAACTCCGCGCGTTGGAACGGGCGCCAAGGCGCCGCTCAACGCGCGGGCCATCAATCGAGGGGATCGAGGGGATGGAAGAACGGGTCAGCTTTGAATCTGACGGACTGAATCTTGCGGGCGTCCTTCATCTGCCCGAGCCGCGCGGTTCGAGGGTTCGGAGCGCCGCCTTTCTCGTCCTGCACGGGTTCGGCAGCAACAAGGACGGCGGCGGCGGGACCGCAATGGCGAAAATGCTGACCGGCCTCGGTTACGCGGCGCTGCGCTTCGATTTCCGCGGTTGCGGCGAAAGCGAAGGTAAGCGCGGGCGAGTCATTTGCAAAGAGCAAGTCAGGGACACGAGGAACGCGCTGTCTTTCCTCGCCACGCGTCCAGAGATCGACCCGAAGCGCATCGGCGTGGTCGGTCAGAGTTTTGGAGCTGCGGTCGCCGTGTACTCGGCGGGAGTCGACCGCAGGATCGCGGCGTGCATCTCCTCCGGGGGCTGGGGCGATGGCGCGAAGAAATTCCGCAGGCAGCACGCCTCACCCAGGGCTTGGAAGAAGTTCAGCGCCATGATGAAGGAGGGCAAGCACCGGAGGCGTTCAGGAAAACCGATGAGCGTGCCGCGCTACGACATCGTTCCCATCCCGCCGCGCCTTCGCGGCAACCTCGCACCGGGCTCGATCATGGAATTTCCGTTCGAGGTGGTGGAAACCATGTACGAGTTCAACGCGAACGAGGTCGTCGGCAGGATCGCGCCGCGGCCGCTCCTCCTGCTGCATTCGGCGAACGACTCCGTCACGCCCACCGAGCAATCGGTCGAGCTCTTCGAGCGCGCGGGAAAACCCACCGATCTGCACTTGATCGCCGACGTCGACCATTTCATGTTCGCGGAGGGCAACACGCTGGTGGTGAACCTCGTGCGCAACTGGCTCGACAAACACTTCCCCCCGCAACCCTGATCCCGGTATGAGCAAGAATGAAGCGCCCGCCGGCCAGGCGGCGCCGACTGTCCCGGCCGAGGCGCTCACACGCTTTGCGACGGACGTCTTCGCGCGCGCCGGCCTGCCGAAATCCGATGCGGCGATCGTCGCCGAAGTTCTCGTCTGGGCCAATCTCCGGGGCGTAGACACGCACGGAGTCACCAGGATCCCGCGCTACGTCGACCTGATCGAAACCGGCGAGATGAATCCACGGCCCGCGATGACGGTGCGCAACGAAACGCCGGCGTCGGTCCTGATCGAGGCCGATCGCGCGGCCGGGCCGGTCGCGATGATGCGGGGAACGACCGAGGCCATGCGAAAGGCCCGGAAGGCAGGCGTCGGGCTCGCGTTCGTCCGCGCGACCACTCACACCGCGGCGCTCGGCTACTACACGCTCGCCGCGGCGCGCGAGGGCATGGCGGGAATCGCCCTCGCGGCTTCCTGGCCCAATGTCGCCTATCACGGCGCCCGTGCGGCAGGTGTGTCCACCAGTCCGATCTCGATCGCGGTTCCAGGAACAGAGCCGGTGGTCCTCGACATGGCGACGAGCGTGGTCTCCATGGGAAAGCTGAATCAGGCCAAGAAGAGCGGCGCGCCGATACCCGCCGGATGGGCCCTCGACAAGGATGGAAACCCGACGACCGATCCCCAGACGGCGCAGATTCCACTTCCGATGGCGGGCCCCAAGGGTTCCGGCCTCTCGCTGATGGTCGAATGCATCGCGAGCCTCGTCGTGTGCAACCCTCTGCTCGCCGAATCGCTGGAAGGCACCCCCGCGGGACGCCTCCACCGCCAAAACGGCTTGGTCAT
>DATDGA010000134.1:0-2260 GCA_036522335.1 Burkholderiales bacterium | reverse complement strand
GGACCTGATCGCCTCGGCGGACGTGGTGGTGACCTTCTCGCACGCCGGCTATATCAAGTCGCAGCCGCTCACCGACTACCGGGCGCAGCGCCGCGGCGGGCGCGGCAAGCAGGCGGCGACCACCAAGGAAGACGATTTCATCGAGCGCCTGTTCATCGCCAACACCCACGACACCATGCTGTGCTTCTCCTCGCGCGGCCGGGTGTACTGGCTCAAGGTCTACAACGTCCCCCAAGGGACGCGCACCAGCCGCGGCAAGCCCATCGTGAATCTCTTTCCGCTTTCCGAGAGCGAGAAGATCAACGCGGTGCTCCCGGTCAAGGAATACGACGACAAGCATTTTGTGTTCCTCGCGACGGCGCTCGGCACCGTGAAGAAAACGCCGCTCTCGCAGTTTTCCAATCCACGCGAGAAGGGGATCATCTCGGTGGAGCTGGACGACGGCGACCACCTGATCGGCGCGGCGATCACCGACGGCAAGCACGACGTGATGCTGTTCTCGGATGCCGGCAAGGCGGTGCGCTTCGAGGAGGACGACGTGCGCCCGATGGGACGCCAGGCGCGCGGCGTGCGCGGCATGAAGGTCCCCGAAGGCCGGCGCGTGATCTCGATGCTGGTCGCCGACAGCGAGACCCAGACCGTGCTCACGGCAACCGAGAACGGTTTCGGCAAGCGCACGGCGATCGCCGATTACACGCGCCACGGCCGCGGCACGCAAGGGATGATCGCGATCCAGGCGAGCGAGAGGAACGGCAAGCTCGTCGGTGCCGTGCTGGTGGGCGACGAAGACGAAATCATGCTGATCTCCACCGGCGGCGTCCTCATCCGCACCAGCGTGAAGCAGATCCGCGAGATGGGCCGCTCGACTCAAGGGGTGCGCCTCATCGATCTCGACGAAGGCACCAAGCTCGCCGGGGTCGAGTGCGTCGCCGAGAAGGAAGAGGACGAAGCGAACGGGCAGCAGCAATAGGGGAGTTCGAGGCATGAAAACATCGCGATGGATTGCGCTTGCGGCCGCGTGCGCGCTGTGCGAATCGGCATGGGCGGCGCCGGTGAGTTTTTCGCATCCGTACGTCGAGCTGGGCGTGGGCGTGGCGCCGGGCTCGAATCTCGCCTTCGACGGCGCCAAGGCGTCGCTGGACTCGGGGCCTGCCGGCAGCATCGGCATCGGTTTCGCCAATTTCATCGGTCCGGTGGATCTTCGGCTCGACTACACCACCACCGACCGGACCACCGGCCTCTTCTCGAACCAGGGCGTCACCTCCAGCAGCACCATGCTGAGCGCGCTGTACAACATTCCCTTCTCGGAGGATCGCTTCGAGGCCTATGTCGGCGCCGGCGCGGGAATGGTGAAGGTCGACGTCGATCACTCCGATCCGAGCTTTCCCGCGAGCAGCACCTATTCCGGCAGCGCCAACGTTTTCGGCTGGCAGCTCATCGGCGGCGCGCGCGTGAAGCTGTTCAACGGGCCGATCCGGCTGTTCCTCGAATACCGCTACCAGAGCGCCCAGAACGCCAAGGTCGAAGGGCACACCGTCGAATACAACAGCAGCATGTTCATGCTCGGCGCGCGCTGGACGTTCTAGTGGCGCGCGTCTTCAACTTTAGCGCCGGCCCGGCTGTCCTTCCGGAGGAAGTCCTGGCGCAGGCCGCGGCCGAGATGCTCGACTGGCACGGGTCGGGCATGTCGGTGATGGAGATGAGCCACCGCGGCAAGGAATTCATCTCCATCTACGAGGAAGCCGAAAGGGACCTGCGCGGGCTGCTTGCGGTCCCGGCGAACTACAAGATCCTTTTCCTGCAGGGCGGCGCCACGCTGCAGTTCGCGCAGATCCCCATGAACCTGCTGCACGGCAAGGGCAAGGCCGACTACGTGGTCACCGGCGAATGGTCGAAGAAGGCCGTCAAGGAGGCGAAGAACTACTGCGACGTCGGCATCGCCGCCACTTCCGAAGACGCGAACTTCACCTACGCGCCGAAGAAATGGAACGTGCGCAAGGATGCCGCATACGCTCACTATTGCTCCAACGAGACCATCGGCGGGGTGGAATTCCATGAAATTCCGAAAACCGAAATACCGCTTGTCGCGGATGCGTCGTCGCATTTCCTCTCGCGACCGCTCGACGTCTCGAAATTCGGCTTGATCTACGCCGGCGCGCAGAAGAATGCCGGCCCGGCGGGGCTCACTTTCGTGATCGTGCGCGACGATCTCATCGGACAACCGCAGAAAGGCACGCCGAGCGTGATGGACTACAAGCTG
>DATDGA010000133.1:0-4523 GCA_036522335.1 Burkholderiales bacterium | reverse complement strand
GAAATCCGGCGAGGCGAGCATCGCGGCGTAGAGCGTCGGGACGCCGAAAAACACGGTTGGTTTTTTGTCAATCAACCTACTGAAGACAGAAGCGGGAGTCGGACGCTCGGCCATCAGCACGGCAGTCGCGCCGGTGGCGAGGGCGAAGGTCTGCGCGTTGCCCAGACCGTATGCGAAGGACAGCTTGGCGGCCGAGAAAAGCACGTCGCGCTCGGTGACCCCGAGCACGCCCTTCCCGTAGAGCTCCGCGGTGAGGGTCATGCTCGAATGCACGTGCACCGCGGCTTTAGGCATCCCCGTCGAACCCGAGGTATAGAGCCAGCAGCAGGCATCGTCGGAGGTGGTGCGCGCTGGTGAAAGTTGCGGCGAACCCGTCGCGAGCACGGTGTCGAATGCAGTGCGTTTCGGCGGCACGCCGGAGGACACCTGGGTCACCGACCCCGACACGACCAGGTATCTCAGAAAGGGAAGCTTGCCGATCAGCGGCGTGAATTTTGGAAGCAGGTGCTCCGAAACAATCAGGGCCCTCGCGCGGCTATCGGAGAGCATGTACTCGTAGTCTTTGGCGGTGAGAAGCGTGTTCACGGCGACCGGAACGATCCCTGCCTTGATTGCACCGAGGAATGCAGTCGGAAAATCTATCGTGTCCGCGAGAGCGAGCAGCACCCGATCCTCCATCTCCAAGCCCATCGCCTGCAGCCCCGATCCGAAGCGGTTGACGCGCTCGGCGAGCTCGCCGAAGGTGTACTGCCCCGCGTCGTCGATGAACGCGATCTTGCTCTCCCGACCCGCCTCGAGGTTTCGCTCGATCAGATCGTACGCGGCGTTATAGTCGCGGGGGACACGGACTATCGGCGGGCTGACCGAGTGGTCAGCGGCGCTGAACGACGACCCCATGGTCCGCTCCTCCTCCATTCAACTCAGACTGCGACTCTCGCTTCCTTGCGACACTGCGAAATCCAGCCTGCAACCCACGTCACGGCGATTTCCTCGGGCATCGTGCCCGCGCTGGCATCGTGCAGCATGATGTCGCCGATGCGCCTCGCTCCCAGCTCGGAGAGGATCGCGTCGAAACGCCTTCCGCCATTGCAGAACGTCTCGGCATAGGTCCGGTCGCCGAGCGCGATCACACCGTATTGCACATTGGAGAGGTCGGGACGCGCGGCCTGAAGCGACTCATACAGGTTCCTCGCGTTGTCCGGCACATCGCCCTGTCCGTAAGTAGAAGAGCAGATCAGGAACAGGCCTCCGCCTGAGAACGCGCCAGCGTCGAGGCCATCCATCGGTCGGGTCCGAACGCGGGTTTCGCCGTCGTCGAGCGTGAGCTCGAGTTCCTGCGCGACCAGCTGCGCGGTGCCGGTCATCGTTCCAACGAGGATGGTCAGTTCCAAGGCCATCGGATTTCTTCTCGTCGTTGCTTGCGTTTCGATATGGAGTGCATCATACTGCACGGTTTGCGTACGGCAAGCATTATATTGCATCGGTGAGCATAACTAGTACTCACGTTAAGAAACCTCTGCAACAGCCTGTCTACGTGAAGGAAAGAGAGGCTGATAACGGACGGGACTACCTGGCCTCCCTGGGTGATCGGGTGCGCGAAGCTCGCGCTAGGCAGGGGATGTCGCGCAAGCTGCTTGCCGGCGATTCGGGGGTATCGGAGCGCTACCTGGCCCAACTCGAAGCAGGACAAGGGAACGTTTCGATTCTGCTGTTGCGCCAGATCGCCGTGGCGCTCGACTTGCCCCTCACGGATCTGCTCGGGGACGACTCCGGCGATGCCGCGGAACTCACCCTCACCACGCAGTTCCTGAAGCAGCTTCCCCGTCAAAAGCTCGCAGCGGTGCGCTCGCAGCTGATGCGCGAGTACGGCAACGCACGCGACGAGCGCATGAAGCGTATTGCATTGATCGGGCTGCGCGGCGCGGGTAAGTCCACGCTCGGCGGCCGGCTCGCAAGATCGCTCGTCGTGCCCTTCGTTGAGCTCGACCGTGAAATCGAGCGTGAGGCAGGTACGAGTCTCTCGGAGATTTTCTTGCTGTATGGACAGGCGGGCTACCGGCGCTACGAGCGACGCTGCCTCGAGAAGGTGCTGGAAAAAAATGAGCGGGCCGTGGTCGCAACCGGGGGCAGCATTGTCTCGGAGCCGGGCACCTACGAGTTGCTGCTCTCGGCCTGCTTTACCGTGTGGTTGAGGGCGGAGCCGGAGGAGCACATGGCGCGCGTGATCGCTCAGGGCGACACCCGGCCAATGGCCGGAAACGATCAGGCGATGGAAGACCTCCGACGCATCCTCGACGGTCGGGCAGTGCTCTACAGACAGGCCGACGTCATGGTGGACACGGCCGGCAAGACGCCGGAGCAGAGTCTCTCGGCGCTGCGCAAGGCAATCGCCCCCTAGCACCAGGAGCCAACCCCATGAGTGCCGTGCCTGAAGCCAAACTCTCCCCTCCTCTGGTCACTTACGACACGCACCCGGACCGCTATTACCACTGGCGGCTTTCCTTCGACGGGCCCGTGGCGACCCTCGCGATGGACGTGAACGAGGACAAGGCTCTCAAGCCCGGCTACAAACTCAAGCTCAACTCCTACGATCTCGGCGTAGACATCGAACTGGCCGACGCCCTCAATCGCATCCGCTTCGAGCACCCCGAGGTGAAGTGCGCGGTCATCACCAGTGCGCGCGAGCGCATGTTCTGCTCGGGCGCCAACATCTACATGCTCGGCCAGTCCACCCACGCGTGGAAGGTGAACTTCTGCAAATTCACCAACGAGACCCGCAGCGGCATCGAGGATTCGAGCCGCCACGAAGGTCTCAAGGTTCTTGCCGCGGTCAACGGTACGGTGGCGGGCGGCGGCTACGAGCTGGCGCTCGCCTGCGACGAGATCCTGATGGTTGATGACCGTTCCTCCACCGTGAGCCTGCCCGAGCTGCCGCTGCTCGGCGTGCTCCCCGGCACCGGGGGCCTGACGCGCGTCACCGACAAGAGAAAGGTCCGCCGCGACCTCGCCGACGTGTTCTGCACGACGAGCGACGGTGTGCGCGCCGACCGCGCCAAGCAATGGAAGCTCGTGGACCATATCGCCAAGCCGCAGGCGTTCAAGGACGCAGTGAAGGAGCGCGCCGCCGCGCTCGCCGTGCAAAGTACGCGCGGAGGCGGCAAGGGGGTGACACTCGGCCCGCTCAAGCGCACGATCGATGCAAACGGCTACCACTACGGCGACGTGGACGTGGCGATCGACCGCAAGCAGCGCACCGCGACGATCGCGGTCTTCGCGCCGCGGAGCGATGTTCCATCGAGCGTGGAGGCGATTCACGCGGCTGGCGACAAGTGGTGGCCGCTGGCCATGGCGCGAGAGCTCGACGACGCAATCCTGATGCTGCGCACGAATGACCTCGAGATCGGCACCTGGGTGTTCAACACGCGCGGAGACATGGACAAGGCGCTGGCCGCGGATGCGGCCCTGAAGGCGAACGAGAACGACTGGTTCGTGCGCCAGGTCATCGGTTTCCTGCGCCGCACCCTCGCCCGCCTCGACGTTTCCTCGCGCACCCTATTCGCCATCATCGACAGGGGTTCGTGCTTCGCGGGGACGCTTCTCGAGCTCGCGCTCGCCGCCGACCGCAGCTACATGCTCCAGTTGCCCGACAACGAAGCCGTGGCGCCTTCGGTCGCGCTGTCGCCCTTGAATTTCGGAAGCTATCCGATGGTGAGCCAGGAAGCCCGGATCGCCGCGCGCTTCTGCGGCGAAGCGGCGCCCGTCGAGACTGCGCGAGCGCGGGTCGGCGAGAAGCTCGGCGCCCGCGCCGCGTTGGAGCTGGGTCTGGTGACCTTCACGCCGGACGATCTCGATTGGGAAGACGAGGTGCGCATCGCGATCGAGGAGCGCGCAAGTCTTTCCCCCGATGCGCTCACCGGCATGGAAGCCAGCTTGCGTTTCTCCGGCAAGGAAACCATGGAGACGCGCATCTTCGGCAGGCTGAGCGCTTGGCAGAACTGGATCTTCGTCCGCCCGAACGCAACCGGAGAGCACGGGGCGCTGAAAGTCTACGGTACCGGCGCGAAAGCAAAATTCAACTGGGAAAGAGTTTGATTCACCGCAAGAATTCGAGGAGCGCGACGACCGTGGCAACGCATTCGGTTCGCGTCTCTGGCGGCTGACGCCTTGGAGAAACCAATGAGCATCAACTACAGCGAGAAGATCCCAAACAACGTCGACCTCGCGAACGACAAGACCCTGCAGCGCGCGCTCGAGCACTGGCAGCCGCGTTTCCTCGACTGGTGGCGCGAGATGGGACCGAACGACTTCGCCTCGTCCGACGTGTACCTGCGCACCGCGATTGGCGTCGACGCGCAGGGCTGGGCCAACTACGGCACGGTGAAGATGCCCGATTATCGCCGGGGCATCTTTCTCGCCGAGCCTCTCCCCGACCGCACCATCGGCTTCGGCGATTCCTTCGGCCAGCCGGTGTGGCAGCAGGTGCCCGGCGAGTTCCGCTCGCAGTTCCGCCGCCTGATCGTGAC
>DATDGA010000132.1:0-7735 GCA_036522335.1 Burkholderiales bacterium | reverse complement strand
GTGCAAGCCGGTCTCCTGATGGACTACCCACGGACTTCTCCAACTATAGTCTTCTTTTGGATGCCCGGCGCCTACTGGACTTCGCGGAGGCTTCGCAGTAAGTTTGGGCAAAACAAGACCAACAATCCAAACCCGCCGACCGAAGGAGACCTCATGAGCATGTTGAGCCCCGAAGAACTGGAACGCCTGTCCTCCGCAGAATCCCTGTTTCCCTCGCCGATCCCGGTGCAATCGGTGTCGAGCGACGAGTTCATGGCCGGACCGCAGACGCGCAAGCAGCGCGAGTTCGAGGCGCGCGTGAAAGAGATGGGCGCGCAGATGGCCAAGCGCCTGGGCATGAGCCGCAGGCGCTTCTTCCAGACGGCTTCCGGGATGGCCGCGGCGTTCCTCGCAATGAACGACACCTACGGCCCGATCTTCGGCGTGTCGAAGGCCGAGGCGGCCGAGCCGGACAAGGCGAACGAGCGCGCGAAGAAGCTCTCCGGACAGTTCATCATGGACATGCACACCCACTTCCTGCGTCCGGGCACGCGGATCATGACTTTCGTGAACCAGAGAAAGGCCGTGGGCAAGGCCGGCTGGAACCCGGCTCTTGGCGGCAAGGAACAAACCATCGACGACCTGATGTTCGCCAACTACCTAAAGGAGATCTACCTCGACAGCGACACCAAGGTTGCCTGCATCTCGGGCGCTCCGTCGGAGGTTCCGGAGGACTGGTTCCTCACCAACGAGATGAAGGCGCAGGCGCGCGCCGACGTGAACGGCCTGGCGAAGAGCCGGCGCATGCTCGCGCACGCAATCTTCACCCCCGGCTACGACGGCTGGATGGAGCAGATCGACCATGCGCTGAAGGACCTGAAGCCCGATTCGATGAAGGGCTACACTATCGGCGACAACACCAACAAGAATCTTTCCAAGCACGCGTGGTTGCTGGACGACGAGAAGCTCGTCTACCCGGCGTACGAGAAATTCGTCAAGGCCGGCATCAAGAACGTTTGCGTGCACAAGGGCCTCTTTCCGCCTTCGGCCGAGAAACAGTTTCCAAACTTGCTCGCGCATTCCGACGTGCGCGACGTGGGCAAGGCCGCCAAGGACTGGCCGCAGCTCAACTTCATCATCTACCACGGTGCTTACCGCTGGGCCGGCGGCGGCACGGTGGAGGATGCCTGGGGGCAGTTCGAGAAGACCGGACGCATCGAGTGGGTCACGGATCTTTCCGAGATCCCCGCGAAGTTCGGCGTCAAGAACGTCTACGCCGACGTCGGCCAGCTGTTCGCGCAGTCCACGATCGCCGATCCGCGGGTGTCCGCTGTAATGGTTGGACAGTTGATCAAGGGCCTGGGCGCGGATCATGTGTGCTGGGGGACCGATGCGATCTGGACCGGCTCCCCGCAGTGGCAGATCGAGGCGCTGCGGCGCCTGGAAATCCCCGAGGAGCTGCAGAAAAAATACGGGCTCGCGCCGCTCGGGCCCGCCGACGGCAAGGTGAAGACCGCAATTTTCGGCGGCAACAACGCGCGCCTATACAACTACAAGCCGCAGATGCGCGCCGAGCTGGAGAACGACAAGCTCGCCGAGTACAAGGATCTGTACGAGAAGCACGGCGCCGGGCGCACCAATCTCGCGTACGGTTATGCGCTGAAGAACTCGTAAAGGCCGACGCGCTTCCAGCGGACGGCTTTACGTCTGCGCGATCGAACGGACGCGGGTGGCGCCGTTTATCGCGCAGGTGTTCACACGACCCGGCGGAGAGAATCCGCCGTTTCCTTTCCTTCTGAATTCTTGGTGGAGTTGGACATGTCGAAACTTCCGTCTTTGATTGCAGCCGTCGTCTTGTGCTCGCCGTATCCCGCTTGGGGTCAGCAGTTGCCCGAGGGAAAAGGAAAGGACATGGTCGCTGCCCAGTGCACGATCTGCCATCAGTTTCGCGCCAGTGGCGGGTATACGGCAGCGGGCTGGAACACGGTGATGCGCATGATGGTGAATCACGGTGCGCCGATTCCGAAGGACCAGATCGCCCCGATCACCGAATACCTGGTCAGCAATTTTCCGGAGAGGGCGAAGCCCGCCGGCGCGGTGATCGGCGGACCGCTCAAGGTCTCGATGGAAATCTGGCCAGTGCCGACGCCAGGATCGCGGCCGCACGACCCGCTGGCGGCGAGCGACGGGTCGCTCTGGTATACGGGACAGATGGCCAACGTCCTCGGCCGCGTCGATCCGAAGACCGGCAAAGTCAGGGAATATCCCCTTAAAACGGCGCACTCCGGACCGCACGGCCTCACGGAGGACAAGGCCGGCAGCATCTGGTACACGGGTAACACCGGCGCCTTGATCGGCAACCTCGATCCGAAGACCGGCGCGGTGACCGAGTACCCGATGCCCGACCCGCAGGCGAAGGATCCGCACACGCTCATCTTCGACAAGGCCGGAATCCTGTGGTTTACCGTGCAGAACGCGAATCGCATCGGGCGGCTCGACCCGAAGTCGGGCGAGATCAAGCTGCTTACGCCGCCCACGCCGAAATCGCGCCCTTATGGCATGGCGTTCAATTCGAAGGGTGCCTTGTTCATCGTGCAGTTCGGCATCAACAGCGTGGCAGCCGTGGATCCAGCGGCGCTTCAAATAAAGGAATACAAGCTGCCCGATCCCGGCGCGCGTCCGCGGCGCATTGCGATCACCGGCGATGACATCGTCTGGTATACCGACTATGCGCGCGGCTATCTGGGACGCCTCGATCCCGCGACCGGCAAAGTGAGCGAGTGGCAGTCTCCGAGCGGACCGAAGTCCGAGCCCTACGGCATCTCGGCGATCCGCGACGTCCTCTGGTACAGCGAGTCCGGCACGACACCGAACACGGTGGTGCGCTTCGATCCGAAGACGGAGAAGTTCCAGAGCTGGAGCATCCCGGGCGGCGGGAACATCGTTCGCAATACCTCGGTCACAAAGGAGGGCAATTTCGTGCTCGCCAACAGCCTGGTCAACACGGTTACGCTGGTGACGATTCCGAAATAGGACGCGCGATCGAACGGACGCAGACGGCGCGACGTTCATCGCGCGGCATCGCCGCGGAAACCCTCTAGAAGACCGCCGAGAGAACGAAGCCCGCTGCCAGGGCTCCGCGCGCCAGCGGCGTCCACACCGCATGCTCGACGTTGCGGGAGCAGCGCCAGGCGAGCCGAAACCAGACCAGGTAGAGGAGAAAGCGCGATACGTCGAGCGCATCGCCCCAGCCCGGTACTCCCGAGTATCTTAAATGCTCGGCCGCCGCCACCAGGAGGCTGGTAGTCCAGCCGAGCGGAATTCCGGCGAGCCACCACACTTTCCAGAGTCTTTCGTTACCTCGCGATGCTCGGTATCCGGACCACCGGAGAGCGAGAAGGATAGACACCAGGCGCTTCAGGGCAGGCATCAAGGTCAGTAGTGCATCACGACGGAAACACGCGCGCTGCGCGGCTCGGCCGGATGAAAGTGAATGTCGTTCACGGGGGCCACTTCGTTTTTCAGCTGCGACGCGTAGTAATACTCGATGTCGTCCGCCTTGCGGTCGAAGAGATTGAAGATGTCGATATTGACGCTGGTCTTCGCATCGACCTTGTAGGTAGCGCGCGCGGAAAAAATAAGAGAGGACTGCGAGCGCACGCTGTTGTCCTCGATCAGCGGAGTCGGGCCGAAGTAGCGTGCGTGTACCGTCCACGACCAGGGGCCGAAGTCCTTTGCCGTCACTCCCAGGGACGCGACCCGATCGATTGCGCCCGGAATATAGTTGCCGACCCCGGTCGGATCCCCGTCGTCGAATCGTGCGTGCGACGCTGAAAGGTCGAGGTCGACGAGCAGCCACTGGTACGGAATGTAGCGGTTCGACCACTCGATGCCGTAGCGCAGGCTCGGGCGGCTCGCCTCGGTCGTGCCGGCATCGCCCACGAACAGGAGCTCGGAGGCGAGCGTGAGCCGCCACAGCGAGAGCGAGGATTGCAGATGCGGGATCGCTTCCGTGCGCACTCCGAACTCCTCCCCCTTGGTCTTCACCAGCGCCGGGACTTGTTCGGCAGGGCTGCCCGTGCTCGGATCGACGGTGATCGTGGTGCCGCGCGCGTCGTTGCTGTGAAAACCCTGGCCGTAGTTGAGGAAGTATTCCGTCCTGTCGAACGGGCCGAAGATGAAACTGAGCTTGGGCGAGGTGATGTACGCCTTCGTCGTTCCCGAGTTCACGGGGTTGTCGCTGTCCACGCGGGCGCCGTAGAAATCCTCGCGCACGCCCGCGATGCTGCGGAAGGTGTCGTTCCACTGCACAGTATTCTCGTAATACAGGCCTACACCGGTCTGGACGACCCTGTCGGAGCGTACCGTACTGAGCAGATTACGCGCCGCAGTATCGTACAGCGCCACGTTGATGCCGTCGCGGCGCACGGTGAGCCCGAACTTGTTCGCCACTTGCCGCTCGTCCCATTTCCCGGTGAAGATCCAGCTCGGCGTCAGGCCGACGATGGTGCGGCTGTCGGACTGCTCGAACTGGTCGCCGTTCACCGGATCGTTGAGGTAGTAGGTGAAGTTCGAGAACAGCTTCAGCTTGTATTTGATCGCGTACACGTCCATGTGGAACACGCCGCCGTTCTCGAGGATCTTGTGGCGGTCGAGCGAAAGGCTGTAGCGCGAAGTCTGCCCGCCGTCGGTGGGATCGATCGCGCCGAAGCGCGGGATCAGCCCCTCGTCCACTGCGCGCTGAGCTATCTGGTCGGTGGAGTTCCACTTGCCGTCGTAGCCCATGAGGGACACCGTGTAGCCGTCGGCGTTGGTGCCGTGGCTGAAGCGCAGCACGCCGTTCAGCTTGCGGTAGTCCTCGGGATTCACCCACGGACCGTCGTTATGCAACAGTTCGAAGCCGTAGAGCAGGTGGCCCGGGCCGGCGTCGAAGGAATTGGCCGCCATCGCGCGCTCGTAGCGGTAGCTGCCGAGGCTCAGCGACGCGACCCCGCTCGGCATCTTGGTGTAGTAGTCGATGTCGGCCGCGCCGACCGAGGAAAAATCGCCTTCCTCGGCGAAATACGGCCCCTTCCTGTACGAGATGCGCGACACCAGCTCCGGGATGAGGAAGTTGAGATCGGAGTAGCCCTGCCCGTGCGCGTGGGTCGGCATGTTGACCGGCATGTGATCGACGGTGGTCGCGAAGTCGGTGCCGTGATCGAGATTGAAGCCGCGCAGGAAGTACTGGTTCGCCTTGCCGTCGCCGCTGTGCTGGGTGATGATCACGCCGGGAACGTATTCGAGCACTTCGCCCGGCCGCAGCATCGGCCGCGCCTCGATCAGCTGCGGCGTGATGTAGCCCTGGCTCGCCGCGTCCGAAGTGCCGACTGCATTCTCGTAGTGGCCGATAATGCGGATTTCGTCCGGCTTGTCCTGTTCCGGCTTTTGTTTTTCCGGCTGTTGTTGTTCCGATTTTTGCTGCTCAGGTCTTTCCTGCTCCTGGGATTTTCCCTGCTGTGCGCAGCATAGGAGGCAGGCCGCCAGCGCGATTCTTAGTCTTCTCAAGGTCCCTGTTCTCCCTGGACGTCTCTTCCCGGAGCTGAAGTTCCGTTCGTATGAAGTTTAGTGTGTTGTTCATACGCGTGCAATCCGCGTTCAGTTCTTGGGTCGCAGGTGTTCGTGCCGGTGGGAATGAGCGGGCTGCCGGTCGTCGTGAGGATGGGCGTGCCGGGTCTTGTCCATGTCCGCGGAGATGAGATTGAGCTGGCCGTGGCGCACGCCGCGCTCCGCGATCAAGGCGTTGGCGAAATCGCGCACTTCCGGCGTGGGTCCCCTGAGAATGACGGTCTCGATGCAATTCTCGTGATCGAGATGAGCGTGCATGGTGGAAATCGCAAGGTTGTGATGATCGTGCTGCAGCCGGGTGAGGCGCTCGGCGAGGTCGCGTTCGTGGTGGTTGTACACGTAACTGAGACTCGCGACGCAGTAGCGGGCGGGATGGCGCTCGACGCGGAACGACTCGAGCTGGCTGCGCAGCATGTCGCGAACCGCCTCGGACCGGTTGCTGTAGCCCCGCGCCTTGATCAAACCGTCGAACTCGGCGGCAAGCTCGGTATCCAGAGAAATGGTGAAGCGTTCCATGGCCAGCCTCCTCCATCGGAAGGAGGACGAATCATACCGGGCGCCCGCGAGCGTTGTTGAGCTTCCCGGCTCATGGTAGGGTGCGGCATGAACAGCGAGGCATGGCTCTGTGTCGACAAGGAATCACATCGCGATGGATTCTGACGCAGCTACGACCGCCGCCGCGCCGCGCCTGCCGGCCGAACGTCTGCTGCATTTCATCGCCAAGGCGCTGCTCGCGGCCGGCCTGCCCGCGAAGGACGCGGCCACCTGCGCCGAGCTCATGGTGCGCGCCGACCTCCAGGGCGCCGACGGCCACGGCATTTTCCGACTGCCGCAGTACGTGAGAAGGATCCGCGGCGGCGCGGTCAACGTGAAGCCGAAGATCAAGGTCGCGCGCGAGGCACCCGGCATGGCGCTCGTCGACGGCGACAACGGCATGGGACACGTGGTGATGAGCTTCGCCGCCAGGACGGCGATCGAAAAGGCGAAGACCGCGGGCGTCGCCTGGGTCGGCGTCAATCGCAGCAACCACGCCGGGCCGGCGTCGCTCTACGCCGCGATGCCGCTCGAGCACGACATGATCGGTTTGTATTTCGCCGTGGGCAACGCCAATCACATGGCGCCCTGGGGCGGGATAGACCTGCTGCTGTCGACCAATCCGATCGCGGTCGCCGCACCGGGGAACGACACGCCCATCGTCCTCGACATGGCGACCAGCGTCGCCGCCTACGGAAAAGTGAAGACCGCGGCGCAGCGCGGCGAGACCCTGCCCGAGGGCTGGATGATCGATCATGAGGGGAAGCCGCTTACCGATCCGAAGCGCGCCGATCGGGGAATGCTGATGCCGATCGGCGGCTACAAGGGCTACGGCCTCGCGCTCGTGTTCGGCCTGCTCGCCGGCACGCTGAACGGCGCCGCGATGGGAAGCGAGACCATCGATTTCAACGCCGACGACAAGACGCCCACCAATACCGGCCACGCCATCGTCGCGATTTCGATCGCCGCCTTCGGCGACGTCGACGATTTCAAGCGCCGCGTGGACAAGCTGGTGCGCGAGATTCGCAGGTCGAAGCGCATGCCGGGCGTGGCGCGGATCTGGCTGCCGGGCGAGCAGAGCCGCGCGAAGTTCCAGGAGCGCTCGAAGCTCGGCGTGCCGCTGCCGGATCCCCTGCGCGCAAACCTGGACAAGCTCGCGGCGGAGTTGAAACTCAAGCCTCTCTAGCCCGGCGAGCGCGTCGCACACCGCGATCAGTCGTAACCCGCAGCGACGATCTTGCCGTCCGGCTGCACCACGACCGCGTTGCCGGAGGCGATGTTGCTGGGGCCGATCGGTGGAGTGATCACAATCCCGCCCGCTCCGAAGCCCGTCGCGTCGAGCGAGCCGTTGGTGTTGTATCTGAGAACGACGACGCTGATGGTCGTCGCGCCAATGGTATTTCCCGATACGACGATTTTCCCGTCCGTCGGCTGCAGCGCGACCGAGAGCGCGTTGTCGAACGCGCCGAGGTCGGTGACGACTATCCCGCTGTTGCCCGCGCCAAAAGCCGTGTCGAGCGTGCCGTTCGTGTTGTACCGGAGCACCGCGATGTCGGAAGTATTGGCCGTCAAATTGGCGTGCCCGACGACGACGATCCTGCCGTCCGGCTGCACC
>DATDGA010000131.1:0-3231 GCA_036522335.1 Burkholderiales bacterium | reverse complement strand
TGATCTGGATGGTGACGTCGAGCTTGCCGCCTTCGGGCTTGTCCGGGTCGAAGCGCATGCGCGTATCGAAAACCTTGAAAACCCCGGGCGCGGGGGTCTTCTCGAAGGTGGCGATGAACTCGAGCTTGCTCTCCTTCGCGTCCATGCTCCAGTCCGCTGCGTGCACTGCAAAGGTAACGGCAGCGAGCATCACCAAGAAAGACCCGGCAAGACTTTTCATTTCCTTCTCCACGATTCAGGCAGCATGCGCCGGAGGACGTCGTTGCGCTTCACGTAGTGATGGCGCAAGGCCGCGCCGATGTGCACGATCAGCACCGCCGCCAGCAGTACGAAAAGCGAAAAGTGCGCGACCGCCGCCAGATCGGCCGTTGCCTTGTCCGGACTGACGATTGCCGGCAAAGGAATCGTCCAGAAGATCTGGAACGGCACCTTGGCCGCCGAATTGATGACCCACCCGGTCAGGGGCATCGCCAGCGCGAGAGCATAGAGCAGAAAATGGCTGCCTTGAGCCGCGCGGCGTTCCCACAGCGGCATGTCCGCCGGCAAGGCGGGCGACGGATTCGCGAGACGCCACAGGAGGCGCAGGGCGACGAGCGCGAGGATCAGCATTCCGGTCGACTTGTGCCACACGAAAAGGTTGAGCTTCGTTGGCGACAGATGCCAGCTCGCTGCGGTCCAGCCGAGGGCGATCTGCGCGAGGATCAGCGCTGCGATGACCCAGTGGAAGAGCTTGGCCGGCGCTCCCCACGAGTCCCTGGTGTTCCTGAGCATGTTCGCCGGATTCTTGCATATTTGGGTTATGCTTCGCCACCGCGGCGGAGGTTTCCCGTGTTCAATCCTTTCGAGAAGATCAAACGCATCGAGGCGCGGCCTTTCACGTCGCTGCCCGCGAAGTTCCGCAAGAAGCGCCGCACCGCGTGGTCCGATCCCAACCGGGGCGGAGCGCAGGTGGACAGTTTCCTCGAGGGGCCGTCGTTCGACCGCAAGGGAAATCTCTGGTGCGTCGACATTCCTTTCGGGCGAATTTTCCGCATCGACCCGAAAGGCGAGTGGGAGCTTGTCCTGCAATACAACGGCTGGCCGAACGGCCTGAAGATCCACGAGAACGGCTCGATCTTCATCGCGGATTACAAACGAGGCCTGATGCTGCTCGACCCGAAGTCCGGAAAAATCGAGCCTTGCCTCGCGACGGCCTTCAGCGAAGGCTTCAAGGGGCTGAACGATCTGCACTTCGCCGACAACGGCGATCTCTACTTCACCGACCAGGGGCAGACCGGCATCGCCGATCCGAGCGGGCGCGTGTACCGCCTGCGCGGCCCGGGCAAAAACGAGGGCGAGCTGCAGCGCCTGGTCGACAACGCGCCCTCCCCCAACGGCATCACGCTGAATCCGGCCAACACGCAGGTGTACGTCGCCGTCACGCGCTCGCAGCAAATCTGGCGCCTTCCGCTCATGGAGGACGGCACGCTCTCCAAGACCGGTGTCGCGATCCAGCTCTCCGGCGGCCACGCCGGGCCGGACGGCATCGAGGCGGACGAGGAGAACGGCCTCGCCGTGTGCCACCTCGGCGTGGGCGTCTGGCGCTTCGACTCGAACTGCCTCCCGACCCATCTGGTACACGCTGGCAAAAAACATCGCCTCCTGACCAACATCGCCTACGGCGGGCCGAAGCGCACCAGGCTCCACATCACCGACTCGCTGAACGGCGAGATCCTCACCGCCGAGATGCCGGTGCCGGGAAAGAAGATGTTCGCGCACCGCTAAATCCACCCCATGAAACTCAAACGTTCCATCTTTAGCATCCTCGCTCTCCTGCTTGCGCTGCCCGCTTCCGCGCAGACGCCATACCCGGCAAGGCCGGTGCGCGTGCTCGACGGCTACTCGGCGGGAAGCACGACCGATCTCATCGGCCGGCTCATGGCCGGGCGCCTGAGCGAGTACTGGAAGCAGCCCGTATTTGTCGAGACGCGCGCCGGCGCGGCGGGGAATCTCGCCGCCGACTCGGCAGCGAAAGCGCAAGGCGACGGCTATACCCTGCTCTTCGCCCAGAACGGTCTCGCGATCAGCGCCGCCGCGCTGGCCGACCTCCCCTACAAGGCGGAACGCGATCTCGTGCCGCTCGCGCCGGTGTCGGCGACGCCGCACATCCTGATCGTCGCTGCGGAATTTCAGGGAAGGACCCTCCAGGATCTCATCGCGCTCGCGAAGAAGGATCCCGGCAGCCTCACCTTCGCTTCGTCGGGCGTCGGCAACTCCGATCACCTCGCCGGCGAGCTGTTCAACATGATCGCGGGAATCAAGGCCGTTCACGGTCCCTACAAAGGCGGCGCGCCGGCATCGACCGACCTCATGGCGGGACGCATCACCTACTATTTCGCCGGCATGCCGGTGGGGCTGCCCTTGGCGAGGGCCGGCCGAGTCCGCGCGCTCGGCGTGACCAGCAAGCAGCGCTACGTCGGCGCGCCCGACATCCCCACCATCGCAGAGCAAGGGCTGCCGCAATACGAAGCGACACTGTGGCAGGGATTCTTCGCGCCCGCGACCATCGACCCCGCGCTCGCCGCGCGCATCTCCCGCGACATCGAGACCGTGCTCAAGCAACCCGAGACGCGCGAAAAAATGGAAAAGGCCGGCGCCGTCCTGTTCGAGGACAGCCAAGACAACTTCAAGAAATTTTTCCACGCCGACATCGAGAAGTGGAAGAACCTCGTCAAGAGCACAAACTTGAAGCTCGAATAGCAGAGCGCCCGGGGGCAACCCGCCGGCAGGAGCGGGCGATGAGCGGCGCACCGTCGCGTTGGAAACGCCAAGACGTCCCGCTCAGTCAGGTAAACCCCGACGGGACATGTCGGGGCAAACACTCCATTCAAAACGGCCGAATTGACCGACCGTGGAGACGCGCGTAGATTCTCGGCACCTCGAGTTCCGATATAGACGAGCCAAATCCAAGGAGCGCAGGATGAAAGAGTGCCGTCTGATAACCTTGCAAGGTTTGGGCGTAACCTTGCACGGTCCGTATATATTACGTTAGATGCCACTGACCATGAAGCCGATGAACTTACACCTGAGGACCGTGTACCTCGGACTTGTCGTGCGGCCCTACCGATACGTCCTTGAATGGTATGGCTCTCCCTCGACCGCCATGTACGAGCGGCGCTCACCTCCTTCTCTACGAGAACTCATCCTTGGGCTTTTTGAAGTTCTAGCCGTTGGTCGGCCTGGGTTCTTGCG
>DATDGA010000130.1:0-25142 GCA_036522335.1 Burkholderiales bacterium | reverse complement strand
CGGCGTGTCGGTCGCCAAGGAAATCGAGCTCAAGGACAAGTTTGAGAACATGGGCGCGCAGATGGTGAAAGAAGTCGCCTCCAAAACCTCGGATGTAGCCGGAGATGGCACGACGACAGCCACCGTTCTCGCTCAATCGATTGTGAAGGAAGGGATGAAGTTCGTCGCTTCCGGTATGAACCCGATGGACCTGAAGCGCGGTATCGACAAAGCGGTGATTGCTGTTGTCGAGGAGCTGAAGAAGCTTTCCAAGCCTTGCACGACGAGCAAGGAGATCGCTCAGGTCGGCGCCATCTCGGCCAACGCGGACAGCGAGATCGGCAAGATCATATCCGATGCCATGGACAAAGTCGGCAAGGAAGGCGTGATCACGGTCGAGGACGGCAAGGGACTGCAGAACGAACTCGAAGTGGTCGAGGGCATGCAGTTCGACCGCGGCTACCTCTCGCCTTACTTCATCAACAACCCCGATAAGCAGATCTCGGTGCTTGAGGATCCCTACATCCTTCTGCACGACAAAAAGATTTCCAATATCCGCGACCTGCTGCCGATTCTCGAGCAGGTGGCCAAGTCCGGCAAACCGCTTCTCATCGTCGCCGAAGAAGTCGAGGGCGAAGCGCTCGCGACGCTCGTCGTGAATAACCTGCGCGGCAGTCTGAAGACCTGCGCTGTGAAGGCCCCGGGATTTGGAGACCGCCGCAAGGCTATGCTCGAGGACATCGCAATCCTCGCCGGCGGACAGGTGATCGCAGAGGAAGTGGGCCTGAACCTGGAGAAGGCGAGCCTGAAGGATCTTGGCCGCGCAAAAAGGGTCGAAATCGCCAAGGAGGAGACGACCATCATCGACGGTGCCGGTGACGCCAAAGCCATCGAGGCCCGGGTCAAGAACATCAGGACCCAGATCGACGAGGCGACCAGCGACTACGACAAGGAAAAGCTGCAGGAGCGGGTCGCCAAGCTCGCGGGTGGTGTGGCGGTGATCAAGGTCGGCGCGGCGACCGAAGTCGAAATGAAAGAAAAGAAAGCCCGGGTTGAGGATGCGTTGCACGCAACTCGTGCGGCAGTCGAGGAAGGCATCGTTGCGGGAGGTGGCGTTGCTTACATCCGCGCCCGTGGCGCACTCGACAGGCTCAAGGGTGAAAACCCCGATCAGGAAGCCGGCATCAAGATCGTGCGACGCGCCCTGGAAGAGCCGCTCCGCCAGATCGTCGCCAACTCAGGCGCCGAACCCTCGGTCGTGATGAACAAGGTCGCAGAAGGAAAGGGCAACTTTGGCTTCAACGCCCAGACCGATCAATTTGGCGATCTGGTCGAGATGGGCGTGCTCGATCCGACCAAAGTGAGCCGGACCGCGCTGCAGAACGCGGCATCCGTTGCCGGGCTGCTGCTCACCACCGAAGCAATGGTTGCCGAGCTGGTCGAAGAGAAGAAGGCTGGCGGAGGCCATGCTCACGGCGGTATGGGGGGTATGGGCGGCATGGAAGGGATGGATATGTAATGTACTGAGGGGCGAACTCCGATCTTTTCCCGCTCCTCTCTCCTTTCTCCGTTGTCTGATCAAGAGCCCCGCTTCGGCGGGGCTTTTTTATTGCACGCCTGTCCGTGCCCAACCTGATCCAGGCACCAAGATTTGGTATCGGGACTTTGCTAAACTTGAATTCGGGATCGCAGGCCCGGAGGGGTCGGAGCTGACGATCTCGAAGGGGAGGAGCGATGCGGATATTGATTGCGGAGGACGACACTGCTCTGGCCGAAGGTCTATCGCACAGCTTGCGGGATTCGGGCTACGCCGTGGACTGCGTCAACACTGGAGTCGAGGCCGACAGCGCAGTTGCCGCCTTCGAGTTCGATCTGCTGATTCTCGATCTGGGTCTCCCGGGAATAAGCGGGTTGGAGGTACTCAAGCGGCTGCGGAGTCGCGGCCGCGAAATACCCGTCCTTATCCTCACCGCCTTGGACGGTGTCGCGGAACGCGTGCGAGGTCTCGATCTCGGAGCGGATGACTATATCGCCAAGCCGTTCGCGCTGGAGGAGCTCAAGGCGCGCGTGCGGGCGCTTGCACGAAGGACTACCTCCGCGATGCCGCTGCTCATCAAGAGTGGCGACCTCTCCTTTGACCAAGTCGGCAAGGTCGCCAAGATCAACGGGGAAACGCTCGATCTATCGGCTCGTGAAATCGCGCTTCTCGAGGTCCTGCTGCAGCGTGCCGGCCGAATGGTAAGCAAGACCCAGCTCCTCGACCACCTGTGCGAGTGGGGCGACGATGTGAGCACGAACGCGATCGAAGTCTACGTGCACCGCCTCCGCAAAAAACTCGAGGCGGCAGGGGTAGAGATCATCACGGTGCGCGGCTTGGGATACAGCATCCAGAGGGCCGATTCAAAGCGGCGGGCAGCGTCCGGCCTAGCGCGCTGAAATATTCAAAGGAGTAGTAGAGGAGACCAGTTCCGGTCTGCCCGGTCAGCGCAAGCATTAACCCTGTATTTGCAAGGGGCCCTGTCCACGTACATCCTCTGGTCTTGGCCGGACAATCCAGATGAAGCTCGCCCTGTTTGCCGACATCCACAGTAACCTGGAGGCGATCGTCGCCTGCCTCGCCCATGCGCAGGCACTCGGTGCGGACCGGTACGCATTCCTGGGCGATCTGGTGGGGTACGGAGCGGATCCGGTGAAGGTGCTTGAGCTGATCGAGCGACACGCCGCCAGCGGCGCCGTGGTGGTGCTCGGCAATCACGATGCGGCAACGATCGGCCGCCCTGTCGACGTCCTGAACCGCAACGCCCAGGCTGCGATCACCTGGACCCGCGCGCAGCTTGGTGAAAGGCAGCGCGCTTTTCTCGCGGCCCTCCCGCTGACGGTGAGGGATGACAACATGCTTTTCGTGCACGCGAGCGCCGTCGCGCCGGAGGAGTGGGCTTACGTTACGAGCGCGAAGGAGGCGGAACAGTGCATGAAGGCCGGGAAGGCCAATTACATTTTTTGCGGGCACGTGCACGAGCAGAAGCTCTACTTCACGGGTGCAGGCGGGCAATCCATGCCGTTTCGGCCAGTCCCCGGGACGCCGATCCCCGCCGCCAAACACCGCCAGTGGCTGGCAATCGTCGGCTCCGCGGGTCAGCCGCGCGACGGCAACAATGCAGCCTGCTACGCCCTGTTCGACCCGGGACGCGAAAGGCTTACATTCTTTCGCGTCCCCTACGACCATGATTCCGCCGCGCAAAAAATCCGCGCGGCCGGACTTCCCGAGCGCCTGGCACTACGGGTAGAGCGCGGGGCGTAAGTGAGCGCATTGTCCTCCGGCAGCAGGATCGACGGTTTTTGCCTGGGTGAAATGATCCACACCGGCAGCATGGCGTCGATCTACCGCCTTACGGGGCCCAGCGGCCCACTTCCTCTGGTCATGAAGATCCCGCGGCTCGGTCCCGGAGAGCGGGCGGTGAATGTCGTCGGCTTTGAAGTCTGCCGCATGGTGCTAGGAGCACTCGCGCAGGGGCCTCATCATCCGACGCTGGTGGCTTACGGGGACGTAGAAACGGTCCCTTACCTGGTCATGGAGTGGGTCGAGGGAACCCGGCTGAACGATTGGGTGCCACGCGCTCCGTTGCCCCCGGAGGAGATCGCCCGGCTCGGCTCCGCGTTCGCCCTCGCGCTACAGGATATTCATCGACAGGACGTCGTACACCTCGATCTGAAGCCAACCAACGTCTTGTATCGCGCAGGAGGCGAAGCGGTAATCGTCGACTTCGGTCTCGCGCACCACAGTCATTTTCCCGATCTGCTCTCGGAAGAGCTCCGCTTTCCGGTTGGTAACTGGGTCTACATGTCGCCTGAGCAGACGCTGGGGGTGCGCTGCGATCCGCGCAGCGACGTCTACGCGCTCGGCAGCATCCTCTACGAACTTGCAACCGGGCAGCTGCCGTTCGGCCGACCGCGTTCAATCGCCGAACTTCGCAAGCGGCTCTATTGCGACCCGGTCCCGCCTCGCGCCATCGTTCCCGCGACGCCCGAGTGGCTGCAGGAGATCATCCTGCATTGCCTCGAAGTCGACGCCCGGAAACGGTACGCCTCGGCCGAACAGGTTGCTTTCGATCTCACGAATCCCTCCGGTGTGGTGCTCACCGAGCGCGGTTCACGACAGCGGCGCTCCGGCTGGGGGACTCGGTTGAAGCGCAGACTGCGGGCGGTGCGCTTTGAGCCCGCTCCCTGCCCGCCCCCGGTGAGGCAATCACGCAGCGTAAGCGTAATTGTCGCGGCGATCGCCCTGCGGGAAGCGAACCGGCTGCTGAACGAAGCGCTGCGTCGCGCGGCGCGCAGCGTCTGCGTTGCGGACTCGGATTGCCGCATCGCCTGCGTTACCGTCGTGCCTCCCGCCACCGCGTTGAGCGACGAGGGCGAAGAGAATTCGGCGACCGGCCGACACATCAGGTGCCTTGTGGAACTGCGACGCTGGGCGAAGCCACTCGAGCTGCCCGAAGAACGCGTGACATATCACGTGCTGGAATCGGATAAGCCAGCGGCAGCGCTGGTCGACTATGCCAAGATGAACGATGTCAGCCAGATGCTGCTAGGCGCGCCACGTAGCGGAGGGTCTCGCCTGATCGCGGGCGTTTGCGCCCACGTCGTTGCGGAGGCGCCTTGCACCGTCACCGTAGTCCGTCCGCGATCGGAAGACTAAACTCACCGGATTACCAAATTATCGCGAGGAAAACCGATGAGCGATTTCGAAAGCAAGGGACAGCGATTCATCTCCTTGTGCATGCTCGGCATACTGCTATTCAATTACCCGATCCTCGCGCTTTTCAACGTATCCGGAACGGTATTCGGGGTGCCCGTGCTGTATGCCTACATTTTCATCGCCTGGGTGGCACTGATTGTGCTGATGGCGTTAGTGGCCGAATCGAACGACTAGCAGCGAACGTACTGGAACGGAACGACAGAGAACGCCGCCATGCTGCACGGCACGGTCATCATCCTCACCTCGTTTGCCTACCTGGGCTTGCTGTTTGCGATTGCCTACTACGCCGATAAACGCGCGGACGCCGGCCGTTCGGTCATCGCGAGCCCGTACATCTACAGCTTGTCGCTTGCCGTCTATGCGACGGCCTGGACTTTCTACGGGAGCGTGGGCCGTGCGGCAAGCGACGGCGTGGGATTCCTGCCTATATACATCGGCCCTACATTGATGATTGCACTGTGGTGGGTCGTATTGCGCAAGATCCTGCGCATCTCGAAGCAGAACCGCATTACCTCCCTGGCCGACTTCATCGCTTCGCGCTACGGCAAGAGTGCGCTGCTCGGCGGCCTCGTGACCATTATCGCGGTGATCGGCATCCTGCCCTACATCTCGCTGCAACTCAAGGCGGTGTCGAACAGCTTCACGATTCTCGTGCAATATCCCGAGATCATCATGCCCACTCAGATCGGTGCGGCGCCACTCCGGCAAGACACGGCGCTGTGGGTGGCCTTGATTCTCGCCGCATTCACGATAGCCTTCGGCACGCGCCATCTCGACGCGGCCGAGCACCACCCGGGGATGGTGGCCGCGATCGCGTTCGAGTCGCTGGTGAAGCTGCTCGCGTTTCTCGCGGTGGGCGTGTTCGTGACGTTCGGGATCTACAATGGCTTCGGTGACTTGTTCGCGCGCGCGGCGGCCGAACCGAAATTGCGCGCGATGCTGACCCCGCTCGAAGGTGTCGCAGGAAGCTACGCGAACTGGGTCTGGCTTACGATCCTCTCGATGATGGCGATCATGTTTCTGCCGCGCCAGTTCCAGATCGCCGTAATCGAAAACGTCGACGAGAAGCACCTCAACAAGGCGATCTGGCTGTTTCCGCTGTACATGGTCGCCATCAACGTTTTCGTATTGCCGATAGCCTTCGGCGGTCTGCTGCGATTTCCGGATGGCGGCGTCGATGCCGACGCTTTCGTCCTCACGCTGCCGATGGCCGAGAAGCGGGAACTCCTCGCGCTCCTCGTTTTCATAGGCGGACTTTCGGCCGCTACCGGGATGGTGATCGTTGAAACGATTGCGCTGTCAACCATGGTGTGCAACGACCTCGTAATGCCGTTGCTGCTCAGAATGCGATCGCTAAAGCTCAACCAGCGCCGCGATCTCACCGGGCTCCTGCTCGGCATACGGCGTGGCGCGATCGTGCTGATTATTCTGCTCGGCTACCTGTACTTCAGGCTGGCAGGTGAGGCCTATGCGCTCGTTTCGATCGGCCTGATCTCGTTTGCCGCCGTGGCGCAGTTCGCGCCGGCGATACTGGGAGGCATATTCTGGAAAGGCGGCACTCGTGCGGGAGCGTTGTGCGGTCTTCTCGCCGGTTTCGCAGTCTGGTTCTACACATTGTTACTGCCGGCTCTGGCGCGCTCCGGATGGCTGCCGATCGGACTCTTAGAGCACGGTCCGTTCGGCATCGAGTTGCTCAAGCCGCTGCAGTTGTTCGGACTCTCGGGACTCGACCAGATCAATCACGCGATGATCTGGAGCATGATCGCGAACATCGGCGCTTACGTCGGTGTGTCGCTGTCCGTTTCGCCGAGTGCGGACGAACACCGGCAGGCGAGCTTGTTCGTCGACGTCTTCAAGCAGACAGGCGAATCAGGTGGAGCGCGCTTCTGGCGCGGCACTGCGTCCGTGCCCGATCTCTATAGCCTGCTCGCACGGTTTCTCGGGAGCGCCGCGGCCGACGGCGCATTCGGCGAGTACGCGAGCGCGAAAGGAGAGCGTTGGCCCAGCGACCGCTTGGTCGCGGATGCCGGGCTCGTGCACCATGTCGAGGTGCAGCTTGCCGGTGCGATCGGCGCCGCCTCGGCGCGCATCATGGTGGCCTCGGTGGTGAAAGAAGAAGCGCTCACCATAAACGAGGTGCGCGAGATTCTCGACGAGGCGTCGCAGGTTGTGGCCTACAGCCACAGACTCGAGCAGAAATCGAGCGAGCTGGAGGCGGCGACCTCTGAGCTGCGCGCGGCCAACGAACGCCTCAAGGAGCTCGACAGGCTGAAGGACGACTTCGTCTCGACCGTGACCCATGAGCTGCGCACGCCGCTGACTTCGATCCGCGCCTTTACTGACATATTGCTCGATCACCCCGACGTCGAGCTGGAGACGCGGAAGAAGTTCCTCGGCATCATCACCAAAGAGACCGAGCGGTTGACCCGGCTCATCAATCAGGTCCTCGACCTGGCCAAAATCGAATCGGGCAAAGCCGAATGGATCGAGTCACCCATCGACCTCAAGGAGGTTATCTCGGATACGCTTGCTGCAATGGGCCCGCTCTTCAGGGAGAACAAGATTACGCTCGAGGCGCGACTACCCGAGAGGGTTTCTCCCGTGAACGCCGATCTCGACCGCATGATCCAGGTCATGCTCAATCTGCTGTCGAACGCGGTGAAGTTCTGCGACAGATCGAATGGCCGGATCGGGGTCGCGCTGCTTGAGTACGACGGCTGCTTGCGCGTCGATGTGCGGGACAACGGGCGCGGTATCAGCCTTGAGGACCAGGCCGCGGTCTTCAACAAGTTCCGCCAGGTCGGCGATACGCTTACTGACAAGCCGCACGGCAGCGGCCTCGGGCTGCACATCAGCCGTCAGATCGTGGAACATTTCGGAGGACGAATGTGGGTGGAAAGCGAGCTCGGAGGCGGCGCGTGCTTTTCGTTCACCTTGCCGGCAGGCGCCGCGGCAGGCAAGCGCCGCGCGTGAGTTCTTCTTGGGCAGATCAGGGACTGGCGTGAGGAAAAAAATTCTGATAGCCGACGACGAGCCGAACATTGTTGCGGCTCTTGAGTTTCTGCTGCAGCAAGGCGGACACGAAGTGCTCACTGCGAAAAATGGCGAACAGGCGCTCCAGCTGGTCGAGGCTCACGTCCCGGACCTCGTCCTGCTCGACGTGATGATGCCGCAGAAGAGCGGCTACGAGGTATGCCAGCGAATACGCGGGCGCCCGGAGTGGCAGCACATCAAGATTGTCATGCTGTCGGCAAAGGGGCGGGATGTGGAGGTCAGCAAGGGTCTCACGCTGGGTGCCAACCTGTACGTCACGAAACCGTTCTCCACCCGCGAGCTCATGACCAAGATCGATGGGCTGCTTGAATCGGGCTCCCAGCCGGGACCGCCCTGAGCCTGCGTACCGAGATGCTCGTTGCGGTAAGCAGCTTCTCGAACAGATGGTGCATTGCAATACCCCGTTGTCTTCGAAAAAACCTGACGTAAGGTCCACGTAAGCTTGTGTTGCCACATTGGCCGACGTAGGATCGCAACCGGCAACACACGAGCGAGGCGCGTTGAGTTTTGGGGGCCGCCCCGCCGCTTCGCGCCCGTGACGCGACCCGTTTGATATCAAGACAAAGAGGAGGGAGCGATGGCAGAGTCCAAGGCAAAGGCGTTACTCGAAGAAGAGTCGATCCAGAGCGTAGGGACGGAGGAGAGGAAGGTCATTTTCGCCTCTTCTCTCGGCACGGTGTTCGAGTGGTACGACTTCTACCTATATGCAACCCTGGCGCCGTTCTTCGCGGCCCTGTTCTTCCCTTCCGGAAACGAGACCGCGGCGCTGCTCTCGGCGTTCGCGACCTACGCAGCGGGCTTTCTGGTGCGGCCGTTCGGCGCGATCGTGTTTGGCCGGGTCGGCGACTTGGTGGGAAGGAAATACACCTTTCTCATCACGATCGTGTTCATGGGCGGCGCGACCTTTCTGGTCGGCCTGTTACCCACATTTCAGACCATCGGCTGGGCCGCACCGGTACTGCTGGTGACGTTGCGGCTGGTACAGGGCCTCGCGCTCGGCGGCGAGTATGGCGGCGCCGCGACGTACGTCGCGGAGCATGCCCCGCATTCCAGGCGCGGCTACGACACGAGCTGGATCCAGACCACGGCAACGCTGGGATTTTTCATGGCGCTCGCTGTGATCGGCGGCGCCCGCCTGTGGATGGATGCCAAGACATTCGCTGACTGGGGCTGGAGAATCCCATTCTGGCTTTCGTTGATACTGCTCGTGTTCTCCATCTATATCCGGCTCAAGTTGCACGAGTCGCCGATATTCCAGAAGATGAAATCCGAGGGCAAGGGCTCCAAGTCCCCGCTCACCGACAGCTTCTTCAAGTACCCGAACAACAAGTTCGTGCTGCTCGCGCTGATCGGGGCGACCGCCGGCCAAGGTGTGGTCTGGTACACGGGGCAGTTCTACGCCCTGTTCTTCCTCATCATCACGCTGAAGCTGGATTTCATTTCGGCCTACGCCCTGATCGGCTTGTCGCTGCTGATCGGCACGCCGTTCTTCATCGTCTTCGGCTGGCTGTCGGACAAGATCGGGCGGCTTAAGATCATCCTGGCGGGTTGTCTGATCGCGGCGGTCACGTACTTCCCGCTGTTCCAGGGTCTCACGCACTACGTCAATCCGGCGCTGGAGGAGTATTCGCAGAAAAATCAGATCACCGTCGCTGCAACCGACTGCCAGTTCCACATTTTCGTCGGCCCGTGGAGCAAGTTCTCGGATTGCGACCGCGCGAAGGACTTCCTGACCAAGCAGGGTCTGTCCTTCAAATCGGTGCCGGCCGAACCTGGAAAATCGGTGGTCACCACGATCGGCACCGCCAGGATCGAGGGCTGGGACCAGGCCAAGCTCCAGGCCACGCTGAAGGAGACCGGCTACGTATCGGGTGCAGACAAGACCAAGGTCAACTGGGTGATGGCCGAGGTGATACTCGTCATCATGGTGATTTATGTGACCATGGTGTATGGGCCCATCGCCGCGTTCCTGGTGGAGCTATTCCCGACGAAGATCCGCTACACGTCGATGTCGCTGCCTTACCATATCGGCAACGGCTGGTTCGGCGGCATGCTGCCGCTGACAGCGACTGCGATGGTCGCTGCGACCGGGGATATTTACTACGGCCTGTGGTACCCGATCGTGGTTGCGGTCATGACGCTGGTTGTCGGCGCGCTATTCCTGTCCGAGACGAGGGAACGGGATATCCGAACCTACGATCACAGCATGTTGCCCTGAGCCCGATACGGGTGCGCTGCACCCGTGCTTTGAAATTCGAGGCCCGCACACGCGGGCCTCTTTTTTTCTTAGCTCAAAAAGAAGTGCCGCTATGCAAGTTCACAGCAGCGGGCTGATGGCGTCGAACGAAAGGCGCCGGACGACGCGTCGCTCGTGGATTCTTGGCCGGTCAGACCGTTTCCCCTTATAATTCGCGCTCCGTTTCGGCGTGCCGGTTCCCGGCGCGCTCCGGAAGGCCAAGTAGCTCAGTTGGTAGAGCAGCGGACTGAAAATCCGTGTGTCGGCGGTTCAATTCCGTCCTTGGCCACCATCAAATTCCCGTCCGGTGACGTTCAGTAGCGTCGCCGCCTTTTTCGAAAAGGCGAGATTATCTCTGCGCGAACACAGTGGCCCTCTAAGGCTTCGTCGCCTGCTGCATCAATTTGAGGCGCGCCACCTGAGCGCATTCCTCCGTGACCTTGAAATAGCGCGCGACCGCATCGCGTCCCAGTTCGTAGGGGTGCGACTCTCCGGGTTGGCGTGCGGCCAAGGTCTTTATTGTGGTGACGGCGTTGTCGAATTCAGAGTGGTTCGTCATCAGTATCGTGGCGTTTGCATCCGCGGCTACCTGGGCCATCTTGCGCTGGGAGTTGATGTAGATGTCGAAATGCGGCACGTCGTTGACGAAGTTGAAGGCAGTGCCGCCGTTATAGGCCACGACGAGCGGCTTGCCGTTGTCCTTGACCTGAAAGATCATCGAAAGCGTTCCCGGGGTATGGCCGGGTGTGGCCACCAGCGTAACCGTCGCGTCGTCGAGCGTAACTTTCTGGCCGTCCGCTGCGACGATGTCCCGCTTTGGTTTCCATTCGGATACTGGTTGACCGACTTCTCCACGGCATCCCAATCCGGCCCGCCCATGACAATCCGGGAGCCGAAGCGATCCTGCATCAGCTTGGCTCCTCCGACATGATCGCCGTGTGCATGACTGACGATGACATACTTAACCTTCGCCGGGTCGAGGCGGAGCTTCCTCAAGCCACCGACGATTGCCTCGTCCGAGGCGTATTCATAGAGCGTATCGATGAGGATGATCCCGTCATTCGTCGTCAATGCCTAGGACGAGTGAATCTTCGTGCCGACGAAGTAGAGGTTGTCGAAGACCTTTGCCGGTTCGGTGTACCAGGTTGTCCGGTTCGGCGCGGGGGCGGGCGCTACGTCCCTGCCCGGGGCGGTCTGCGGAGCAATGCAGATGCGGGCCAAGGTGCCGGTAAAATCAAATCGAGCCGCTGCTTTTGCGGCCGCAAGATGGCCGTCGATCGTATTCGAAGTCTGTGCAAAGGCATCGGCAAAACCCAGTCCGGCCACGATGACAAACGCCGCGCTGATACGGGTTTTCATTGATTGCTCCCCAATACATGTACATGTGGTTTCACGGAATCCGCCAAAGTCGGTCTTCCAATGAGATCCGAGCGGTAATGCCGAAGCATATCCGGGGTTGTACTCTCGTGCAGCCGGGACGCCTGCGCGGGTGGGCTATAATTCCGCACCCGCACGAACGTTTCCCATGCAACTTTTCACGCTCGGATTGAACCACAACACCGCGCCCCTCGCGATCCGCGAGCGCGTGGTGTTTCAGGCCGAGCGCCTCAAGTCTGCGCTTTCCGAGTTGACTCAGCGCGAACCGGTCAAGGAAGTCGCGATCCTTTCCACCTGCAACCGCACCGAGCTCTACTGTGCCCTGGGCGAGCCGCAGGCCGCGCTCGATTGGTTCGCCGGCTATCACCGAGTCCAGCCCCAGGAGCTGAAGCCCTATGTCTACACGCTCCCGCAGGGCGAAGCGGTGCGGCACGCATTCCGCGTCGCCTCCGGTCTCGACTCCATGGTGGTCGGCGAACCGCAGATCCTGGGTCAGATGAAAGAAGCGGCTCGCGTGGCCGAGTCCGCCGGCACGCTGGGAACCTTGCTCAACAAGCTTTTCCAGCGCTCCTTCGCGGTGGCGAAGGAAGTCCGCAGCAATACCGGAATCGGCGCCAACGTGGTCTCGATGGCGGCAGCCGCGGTGAAGCTCGCTGGCCGCATATTCCCGAGCATCGCCGAGCAGAAGGTGCTTCTCATTGGCGCGGGCGAGATGATCGAGCTTGCCGCCACGCACTTTGCCGCCCAGCGGCCTCGCGGTATGGCGGTAGCGAACCGCACGCTGGAGCGGGCGGAACTGCTTGCTCGCCGCTTCAACGCGGAGTCGTTTGAGCTGCGCGATCTGCCGGAACGCCTGCCCGCGTACGACATCGTTATTTCCTGCACCGCGAGTTCTTTGCCGATCATCGGCAAGGGTACCATGGAGCGGACAATCCGCGCGCGCCGGCACCGCCCGGTGTTCATGGTGGACTTGGCGGTTCCACGGGACATCGAAGCAGAAGTGGCTAGGATGGACGACGTATTTCTCTATACGATCGACGATCTCGCGGCGACGGTGCGTGAAGGCATCGACGCGCGTCAGTCGGCCGTCGCACAGGCCGAGGTGATCATCGAATCGCAAGTCGGATCCTTTCTGCATTGGATGAAAACGCGAGAACTGGTGCCGCTCATCCGCCAGCTTCGCGAGTCCGCTGAGGAAGCGCGGCAACGTGAAGTCGAACGAGCGGTGCGGATGCTTGCGCGTGGCGACGATCCCCAAGCCGTGCTGGAGGCGCTCTCGCACGGCCTCACCAACAAACTCATGCACGCTCCTACCGAGGCCCTCAACCAGAGCGGCGAAACCGATCCATCACTGAAGGCGCTCGTAGCACGGCTATATCACCTGCGCGCCCGCGACTAGCTCTAGCGTCGTTTTGATCCGATGAAGCCCAGCATCGCGGCAAAGCTAGACCAACTGCGCCGGCGGCTGTTCGACATCAACGCCCTTCTTTCCTCCGAGGACGCGACACGCGACATGGAGCAGTTCCGCAAGCTCTCGCGGGAGCACGCGGAGCTCGAGCCCATGGTCGAGCTGCATAACCAATATCGAGATACCGAGCAGGACGTCCTCGAGGCACAACAACTTCTTGCCGACCCCGAGATGAAAACCTACGCCGAGGGCGAAATCAAGGCCGGTCGCGAGCGGCTTGTGACCCTCGAATCGGAGCTGCAGAAACTTCTTCTACCGAAGGACCCGAACGACGAGCGCAACATCTTCCTGGAAGTCCGGGCTGGAACCGGCGGAGATGAGTCGGCGCTCTTTTCAGGCGATCTTTTCCGCATGTATGCGCGCTATGCCGAACGCCAGGGCTGGCAGGTGGAGGTGATAGCCGAGTCGCCGGGCGATGCCGGCGGGTACAAGGAGATCATCGCCCGCATCATCGGGCAAGGCGCCTACTCGAAGCTCAAGTTCGAGTCCGGAGGCCATCGCGTCCAGAGAGTTCCGGCGACCGAGACTCAGGGTCGCATTCACACATCAGCGTGCACGGTAGCGGTGCTGCCTGAGGCGAGCGCGATCGGCGACGTGGTGCTGAATCCCGCAGACCTTCGAATCGACACCTTCCGTGCTTCGGGCGCCGGCGGCCAGCACGTCAACAAGACAGACTCGGCCGTGCGGGTCACGCACTTGCCGACCGGCATCGTGGTGGAATGCCAGGACGGGCGCTCGCAGCACAAGAACAAGGAAAAGGCGCTCGCGGTGCTTGCGGCGCGCATCAAGGACAAGCAGTTGCGCGAACAGCAGGCGAAGGAAGCCGCCACGCGCAAATCCCTGATCGGCTCAGGCGACCGTTCCGAGCGCATCCGCACCTACAATTTCCCGCAGGGAAGGGTCACCGACCACCGCATCGGTCTCACGCTCTACAAGATCAACGACATCATGGATGGCGATCTCTCCCAGCTGACGGGGGCGCTGCTCGCCGAGCTCCAGGCCGAGCAGCTTGCAGCGCTTGCCGAAGAGCACTGAAGGCCCCCGGCATGAACGCGGTCGAATCCGGCGCGACCATCGACGGCTTGCTGCGTGAATCCGGGCTGCCGCGGTCCGAATCCGAATCGCTGCTTCGCATCCTTTTGGGCTGCGAGCGCGCGCATCTGATTGCCCACGGCGAAGATACGGTCGATTCATCCGTGGCAAAAACGGCGCAGGTCTGGTTCGCTCGCCGGCGCTCGGGTGAACCGGTCTCGTACATTACGGGGCGGCGCGAGTTCTACGGCGTCGGCCTGCGCGTGACTCCGGATGTGCTGATCCCCCGTCCGGAAACCGAACGCCTCGTGGAGCTTGCGCTCGAGCGGCTTCCCATGGGTTCGCAGGGGCGGGTGCTGGATCTCGGAACGGGCAGCGGGGCGATCGCCGTCGCACTCGCGAGCGAGCGGCCGGCCCTTCGTATCACGGCGACCGATAGTTCAGAACTAGCCCTTGCCGTCGCGCGCCGGAACGCGCGCGATCACGGGGCTGAAATCGAATTTGTGCTCAGCGATTGGTTCGCGGCGCTCGGACCTGAGTTGTTCGATCTGATCGTGTCCAACCCGCCTTACGTGGCGGCGAACGATGTTCACCTCCAACTTGGCGACCTTCGATTCGAGCCGCGCCTCGCCTTGGTCGGGGGCAAGGACGGCCTCGATTGCATTCGCAGAATCGCCACGCAAGCGCGCGAAAGGCTCCGTACCGGTGGACGTCTGCTGCTAGAGCACGGATACGACCAAGGCGATCGCTGCGTGGGGCTGCTACGCGCACTGGGCTATGGCGAAATCGAGGATCACCGGGACATCGCGGGGTGGCCGCGCACGTGCGCGTGCATCTGGCTCGGTTGACCGTATCCGGCCTCGGCGGTACAATTTCCGACAGTTTTCCTCAGGTATTAAGGGGCTGGACATGGACGTGCAAGAACGTATCAAACAGCAGGTGACGGGTAACCCAATCGTGCTCTATATGAAGGGGACTCCGCAGTCTCCTCAGTGCGGTTTCTCCGCCAACGCCGTGCAGATCTTGAAGGCCTGCGGGGCCGGAGAAATCTTCACGGTCAACGTGCTCGAAGAGCCGGAAATCCGCCAAGGCATCAAGGAATACGCCAATTGGCCGACCATCCCTCAGCTCTACGTCAAAGGGGAGTTTGTGGGCGGCTCCGACATCCTGCGCGAGATGTATCAATCCGGAGAATTGCAGAAACTCCTTGCAGGGGAAAAAGCCACGTCCTGATCGCAATCCCGATCGCCTAGCGCACTTCCGCAAGCAGGCGCTCGATCATCCGCTCCGCCTGCGCCGCGTAGCCGCCGCCGAACAGATTCGCGTGATTGAGGACATGGTACAGGTTGTACAGCGTTTTCCTGACTGCGTAGCCTTGGTCGAGCGGCGCCGTTTCCGTGTAAGCGGAATAGAAGTCCTGCGGATACCCGCCGAATAGCTCGGTCATGGCGAGGTCCGCTTCGCGGTCTCCCCAGTACACGGCGGGATCGAAAAGCACCGGCGTGCCGTCTGCGAGAAAGCCCGCGTTTCCCCTCCATAGGTCACCGTGCAGTAGCGATGCAGCCGGCGCCTTACCAGAAAGCAGGACGGACAGGGCTTCGACGAGTTGCTCGCCCTTTGTGAGGAGGTTCATCCCGAGACCGTTTTTTCGTGAAAGCTCCAGCTGCGGCACCAGGCGGGAGTCGCGCCAGAAGTCGCTCCATGACGGCGACAGCCGGTTGAGCTGGAGTGTCCTTCCGACGTAGTTGTCCCTGCGCCATCCGAAAGACGGGCCGCGCACCGAATGCACATCGGCGAGCGAGCGCCCCAGCGCAGCGTAGTCGCCGTTTGCGCGCAGATCGAGGTGCTCGAGCACGAGGAACGTCTCTTCCCGAGTTTCTCCCCGGCATACCGGAGCCGGAACGCGAGCGCCAGTTGCGGCGAGCGCCGCGAGGCTGTCGGCTTCCGCGGCGAAGTTGTCGAGCTGCGAGCGGTCGTTGGCTTTCGCGAAATATTTTAAACCCCCGCCGCTGAGTATGAAGCATCGGTGGATGCAACCTCCTGCGGCAGGGGCGGCGCGCTCGAGGCGAAAGGCCCCTGCGGCGTCCGAAATCGCCGCCTCCAGAGCAGCGAGAAGTTCAGGAGATGCGATCATGCGGCTCGCAAGGTCTTGCGCGTGTGCGCGCGTTCCCTTCGCAATGAAATCACCGCATGGGATCAGCGCCCGAGAATTCTCCGCGCGCGCCTGATCGCGGCACGCACCCGCGCGGGGGCGGTGCCCCCCAGGTGCGAACGGCTCGCGACCGAGCCTTCGAGCGTGAGCACCCGGTACACGTCTTTCTCCACTTTGGCTGAGAAGCGGCGCAGTTCCGCGAGCGGCAACGCGTCCAATTCGCGCCCCGATTCTTCCGCGAAACGCACGGCTTGCGCCGCCGCTTCGTGAGCGTCGCGGAATGCGAGGCCTTTTCTTACGAGATAGTCGGCGAGGTCGGTCGCCGTGGCGTAGCCTTCCGTCGCGGCCGCCCGCATGGCAGCCGCATTGGCGCGAATGCCGGGGATCAGCTCGGCGAAAACGGCGAGCGTGTCGCGCAAGGTGTCCGCTGCGTCGAACAAGGGCTCCTTGTCCTCCTGGTTGTCCCTGTTGTAAGCCAGGGGCTGCCCCTTCATCAGAGTGAGCAGCGCGACGAGATCGCCGACGACCCTCCCGGTCTTGCCGCGCGCGAGCTCCGGCACGTCGGGATTCTTCTTCTGCGGCATGATGGATGAGCCGGTGCAAAAACGATCGGGCAGGGTGACGAAGCCGAAACGTGGATTCGACCAGAGGATCAGTTCCTCGGAGAAGCGCGAGAGGTGGACCATTGTGAGCGCCGCACAAGCGCAGAATTCGATCGCGAAATCGCGATCGGACACTGCGTCCATGGAGTTTTCGCTCACCGTCTCGAACTCCAGATCGCGGGCGACTTTCGCGCGGTCGATCGGAAAGGAGGTCCCGGCCAGCGCTGCCGCTCCCAGCGGAAGGCAGTTCACCCGCCGCCGGCAGTCGGCAAGGCGCGAACGATCGCGCTCGAGCATTTCGAAGTAGGCGAGCAGGTGGTGCCCGAAAGTGACCGGCTGGGCGACCTGCAAGTGGGTGAGGCCCGGCATCACCGTGGCGGCGTGTTTTTCCGCCTGATCGAGGAGACCCGCTTGCACTTTTCGCACGAAACCCCCGATCTCATCGATCGCTTCGCGCAACCACATTCTCAGGTCGGTGGCAACCTGGTCGTTGCGCGAGCGAGCGGTGTGCAGGCGTTTGCCAGCGTCTCCGGCGAGGCTGATCAGCCGACGCTCGAGATTCATGTGGACATCCTCGGCCTCCGCGGACCATCGAAACTTTCCCGTTTCGACTTCCCGAGAGATCTTGGAAAAGCCGCGCTCGATCGCCTTGAGATCGGCTGCAGTCAGGATCCCGACCGAGCGCAGCATGCGCGCGTGCGCAAGGGACGCGCGCACGTCCTGCCGCGCGAGGCGCCGGTCAAAACGAACCGAGGCCGTGTAGCGTTTGACGAGCTCGGATACCGGTTCGGCGAACCGCCCGGACCAGAGTTTCTTGCCGGGTTTGGGTTTCGCTGCCATGGTTGACTGTAAAATGCCCGAAGTCGTGAAGCATGCGGCTCGATCTCCGCAAGCGGCGACGGATGCATCCGCATAAAAGTGCAAAGTATACGGCAAAACGACCTGCCCGACGCCCTGCCGGACTTTCGCAATCTGGGCGTGATGTCGCGCATCCTGCTTTCCGTCAACGCCCTCGCCTTGCTCATCGCTCTGGCGCGCTCCCGGGAGATTGGCGAGTTCGCCGCAAGAGTCACCGAGATCGCGGGGTCGCTGGAACCGGTATTGCTTGGAGTCGTGGCCGTGCTCTACCTGGGTTACGCGTTGCTCGAACGGCTCGCGTACGTTCGCGGGCTGCTGGCTGTATTTGGAATCGTGCTTGCGGTGACCGCCGCATTTTTCCCCTTCCAACCCTGGGTAGGCGGAACCAGGGAATGGCAGCGTGAACTCGCCTGGAGCCTCGGTTATGCGATGCTGGGCACGGGGGTGGTCGCGTGGTATTTTCATCTTCGCAATCGCGCTTTCTCGCCGGCGATTGCCGAAGCACGCTTACAGGCGCTTCAGGCCCGCATCCGTCCGCATTTCCTCTTCAACAGCCTGAACGCGGTGCTTTCGCTGATTCGCAAGGATCCCCAGCGCGCCGAGGCGGCTCTTGAGGATCTCGCGGAACTGTTCCGCACCGTGATGGCGGACAATCGAAAGCTGATAGCGCTGAGGGACGAGTTGTCCTTGTGCCGGCAGTATCTCAACCTCGAGCAACTGCGCCTCGGCGAGCGGCTCAGGGTGCAATGGCAGCTGGACCCCACCGTCGAGGATGCCCTGGTGCCACCGATGCTGCTGCAGCCTCTGGTGGAAAACGCCGTCTACCACGGCATAGAACCGGGGATAGCGCCCGGGCTGATCGAGGTGAACATCGAGCGGCGGGGCGACCGCCTCTGGCTGAAACTCACCAATCCTTACCACGAGGAGTACCACCATCGCCAAGGCAACCGCATGGCGCTTGCCAATATCCAAGAGCGCTTGCAGCTGCATTTCGACGTCGAAGCGAGCCTGGACACGCGCATCGCCGACGCCCGGTTCGAGATCGACATCATGATGCCCTATCGCACCAGCCTATGACCCCGCTTCGAGTCGTGATCGTGGACGATGAGGAACCGGCACGCAATCGCCTGCGCGAACTGCTGGAGGAGTGCCGCGAGGAGCTGCCGCATTCCATCGCAGGGGAGGCAGCAAACGGAGTCGAGGGCCTGCAGATTGCCGCGGCGTCGGGAGCCGAAGTCGTCCTGGTCGACATCCAGATGCCCGAAATGAGCGGCATTGAATTTGCGAGGCACCTTCAGGTCCTGGAGCACCCGCCGGCTGTGATTTTCGTCACCGCGCACGACCAGTACGCGGTGGAGGCGTTCGAGGTCAACGCCGTGGACTACCTGACCAAGCCAGTTCGCGCGGCACGCCTGCTTGCTGCGCTGAAGAAGGCCGCAAATGGTGCACGGCTCTCACGCGGGGTGCTCGAGAGCATCGACCCTGCGCCTCGGCGCTACCTCAGTGCAGCCGAGCGCGGGCGCGTGACTCTCGTACGCGTCTCGGAAGTGATTTACCTCAGGGCGGAACTCAAGTACGTTACCGCGCGCACCCGCAGCCGTGAGCACCTGGTCGAGGAGTCCCTCACTCAGCTCGAGCAGGAATTTGGCGGCGTGTTCGTGCGAATTCATCGCAATTGCCTGGTGGCGCGGCGCTTGATCCGCGGTGTCGAGCGCGGCGCCGAGACCGAAGGCGAAGTCGGATGGTCGGTGGTTCTGGAGGGTCTTGAGGAAAAGCTGCCGGTGAGCCGCCGGCAATGGCCGCAGGTCAAATCGTTGGTCAGCTGAGGAACGAGAATTGAACAGGGTCCCCGAACGAATCGTCATTGCCTCGCGCAGGAGCCGGCTCGCGATGTGGCAGTCCGAGCACATCGCAGGCGAGCTCAAGCGCTTGTATCCGGATTGCGAAGTGAACATTCTCGGAATTACAACGCGCGGGGATCGGATCGTCGATCGACCGCTCGCCCAAATCGGCGGCAAGGGCCTTTTCGTCAAGGAGCTCGAGGCCGCGCTGGAGGACGGGCGCGCCGATCTTGCCGTGCATTCCGCGAAGGACGTTCCGATGCGCATGCCGGAAGGATTTTGCCTCGCGGCGATTACCGCCAGAGAAGATCCGCGTGACTGCCTTGTGTCCAACCTGAGCGCGAGCCTCGAGGCGCTGCCGCCGGGAAGCGTCGTCGGGACTTCCAGCTTGCGGCGCGAGGCGCAATTGCGCGAGCGTTATCCGGCGCTGGGAGTTAAACCGCTGCGAGGCAACTTGGACACGCGCCTGGCGAAGCTCGATCGGAGGGAATTCCACGCAGTGGTGCTCGCTGCCGCAGGTCTCAAGCGGCTCGGCCTCGCTGCGCGAATCCGCTCGATGCTCGAGCCGGAGCAGAGTTTGCCAGCGCCTGGACAGGGCGCGCTCGCGATCGAGTGCCGAGAGGATCGCAGCGACCTGCAGCGACGCCTCGCTCCGTTCGATGATGCCGCCACCTCCGCGTGCGTGCGAGCCGAGCGCGCCCTGAGCCGCGCATTGTCGGGCAACTGCCAGCTGCCGCTCGCGGCGTACGCCGTCGCAAACGGCACGGAGATTCGCCTGCGGGGTCTTGTGGCGATGCCCGACGGTAGCAGGGTGGTGCGCGCGGAATCGATCGGCCCGATCGCGGCGCCGGAAAAACTGGGCGAGACGCTCGCAGCGCAGCTGCGGACTCTGGGGGCGGAAGCGATTCTTGCATCTTTGTCATGAGCGCAGGACCGCTCTCGGGCCGCGGTATCCTGGTCACTCGCCCGCTAGACCACGCCGCAGGACTTGCGGCGCGGATTCGCGCGGCCGGCGGAGACCCGATTCTGTTCCCTACGATCGAGATCCTGCCGCTGGAAAATCCAGGCGCAGTCTCGAATCTCATCGCGCGTTTGGACGGTTTCAGGCTCGCGATTTTCGTCAGTCCGACCGCTGCGGCGCGAGGCTATGGTATGGTCAGAGCGAGCCGAGGCTGGCCGAAGAGCTTGCGTCTCGCTGCCGTGGGGGCCGGAACCGCAAGCACGCTCGAGGATCTCGGGCTCGGCCCGGTCATTGTTCCTGCGGGCGAGGCCGACAGCGAAGCGCTTGCCGCACTTCCGGAGTTGCAGGATTTGCGCGGGCACTCGATCGTGATCTTTCGCGGGCAGGGCGGCCGCGAGTGGCTGCGAACGGCGCTCGAAGCGCGGGGTGTGCTCGTCGAGTACGCCGAGTGCTATCGCCGCGTGCGGCCCGACGCCGACCCAGGAGGACTCCTTGCACGCTGGCAGAGTGGCGGTGTCGAAGGGGTTTCGATTACCAGCGCTGAAGGCTTGGCGAATCTCGTCGGAATGCTCGGCCCTACGGGCAGGGGATACTTGCGCGCGACGCCGGTGTTCGTGCCGCACCCGCGCATCGCACACGCCGCGCAAGAGCTCGACGTGCGGAAGATCGTCGTGACCGGGCGCGGCGACGATCGTACCGTCGCGGAGATGGCGGCTTTTTTTGCTAAAGTATGATGGCCTACGATCAGCGATAGGCCTCAAAGCATGGAAGACAATCATTCCACCGCCGAATCCACCGCAGAAACTCAGCGTGTCCCGAAGCGCAGAGCGTGGTTTATTCCGCCCGCGGCGACGGCACTGGGTCTCGCTGCGCTGCTTCTGGTGTGGGTGTGGTACGACGGCCACACCCGAATGAACGCATTGCGAGATGAGCTCGCCCAGCGGGTGCGCGAAAGCGAGGCCGACTCCCGCGACGCACGACTGACCGCGCGACAGGCGCAGGAGGCAGTGCGCGAGGCGCAGGCGAAGCTCGCGCAGCTCGAGCTGAAGCTCACCGAATTCCAGAACCAGCAGGCCGGCCTCGAGGCGCTCTACCAGGAGCTATCGCGCGGTCGCGACGAATGGGTGCTGGCAGAGATCGAGCAGGTTCTCGCCGTTGCCTCGCAACAACTACAGCTTGCGGGCAATGTTCAGGCGGCTTTGGCTGCGCTACAGACGGCCGATGCACGCCTGGCACGCTCAGGCCGCCCGCAGTTCCTGCCGCTGCGCAAGGCTTTCGCCCGCGACATGGAACGCCTCAAAACCGCGCCCGGCCTGGATGTTCCGGGGTTAGCCGCAAGACTGGATCAGTTGATCGCGAGCGTGGATTCCCTGCCGCTCATGCAGGATGCCCGTCCGCAGGCGACGGCCCCTCCTCCGCGTGCACCTCAGGGTTTTTGGGAAAGCCTGGGCGCGGAGTTGCTCGGCGAACTCAATCAACTTATCAGGATACAGAAAGTCGAGGGCGCCGATGCGGGATTGATCAGTCCATCCCAGGCGTTTTTCCTGCGTGAAAACCTGAAACTTCGCTTGCTGAACGCTCGGATCGCGCTTCTCGCTCGCGATGAAACCGCCTATCGGAACGATTTGAAGGTCGCGACCGGCTGGTTCGGGCGCTACTTTGATACGCGTTCGCCTGCCGCCGCGGCGATGGCGGGAACTCTGAAACAGCTCGGCGCAGGCGCCGTAGGGGCCTCGCTTCCGACGATCGGTGAAAGTCTTGCGGCCGTGCGCGGCTACAAGCCAATTCGGCAACAGACGGAACGATGAAGGGCTTGCTGTGGCTGCTGGTCCTGTCCGCGCTTGCTGTGACTCTGTCGTTGGCGATGCATGGCCACGGCGGCTACGCGCTGCTTGTCCTGCCTCCGTGGCGTGCCGAAATATCGCTCAATCTGCTCGCGGTTCTGCTGATTCTCGTCTTTGTGGCCGTGTACTTTCTGGTCAGACTCGTGGGGCACACCCTGCGGCTTCCTTCGCACGTCCGCGCCTTTCGCGAACGACGGCGAGACGAAAAAGGGCGCACAGCGGCGCTCGAGGCAATCCGGGCCCTGTTCGAGGGCCAGTTCGTCAAGGCCGAGAAGCTGGCCTCCAAGGCGAGCGATCTAGGTGCCGTGCCGGGCCTGGCGAGTCTTCTTGCGGCGCGCGCCGCGCAGAAGTTGCGCGAGTTCGGTCGGCGCGATCAGTGGCTCGATCGGGCGAAAGAAAGCGACGGCGAGTGGCGTCTCGCGCGTCTGATGACCGCGGCGGAGCTCTTGCTTGAGGAACGGCGCTTCGCCGAGGCGCGAGCCGTGCTCCGTGAACTGCACGCAAGCGGTCCGCGGCATATTGCGGCGCTGTTGTTGTTGCTGCGCGCGGAGCAGGGCATGGCGCATTGGGACGAAGTTCTTCGCATCGCAAATTTGCTGGAGAAACGGGACGTGATGCCGGCTGAAGCGCTCGACAGCGTGCGCGTGAGCGCCCGCATCGCGATCCTGTCCAGCAAGAGCGCGGACCGGGAAGGTCTAATCCGGCAATGGGAAGAGATGCCGCGTTCCGAACGCCTCCGTCCCAAGATAGCGGCGGCGGCGGCGCGCGGTTTCATCGAGCTCGGAGATTGTCGCAGGGCGCACCGGATCGTCGAGGAAGCGCTCGAGCGAAATTGGGACGGCGTCCTCGCTCTGCTCTATGGAGAATGTACCGACGACGATGCGCTCGAGCGGCTCGAGCAGGCCGAACGGTGGTTAAGCAAGCACCCGGGGGAAGCGGAGTTGTTGTTGACCCTAGGCCGCCTGTGCGTGCAGCGTGGGCTGTGGGGAAAGGCGCAAAGTTACCTCGAAGCGAGCCTGGCGACGCGGCCGACGCAAGCCGCGCACGTCGCACTCGCGCGGCTTCTCGAGCGGAGCGGACGTGCCGAGGAGGCAAACCGGCATTTTCGCGCCAGCGCCGACCTCGGATCGACGCAAGGGACCGCGGGCTGACTGCCAAAGTCCCGGGGTCAAATGCCGAGCCCGGCGAGTTGCTTCTCCGGGTAGCGCGTGCCGGAGGCGACCCCGGGCGGAAATGCCTTCGCGAGCTGTGCGATTTCAGCAGCGCTCAAGGCGATCTCGACGGCTGCAGAATTCTGCTCGAGGTAGTTGCGCCGCTTCGTGCCGGGGATCGGCACGACATCCTGCCCTTGCGCGAGCACCCAGGCGAGCGCTACTTGCGCGGGCGTGGCCCTGTGGGCCGCGGCGATCGATTCGAGCGGCTGCAGCAGCTCGACGTTCCGGCCCAGGTTGTCGGGATTGAAGCGCGGATGATCGCGACGACGATCTTTCGGCTGGAGCGCTTCGAGTGTCTTGATCGTGGCGGTCAGGAAGCCGCGCCCGAGAGGTGAATAGGCCATATAGCCGATTCCAAGTTCGCGACAGGCCGGGAGAATATCTTTTTCGACGTCGCGCGACCACAGGGAATACTCGGTCTCCAGGGCGACGAGCGGGTGCACCTTGTACGCGCGGCGAAGAGTCGCCGCGCCCGCCTCGGAAAGCGCGAGATAACGTACTTTGCCCTGCTCGACCAGCTTTTTCATCGCGCCCACGGTATCCTCGATCGGCACCTTGGGGTCGACGCGATGTAGCCCGTAAATATCGATGACCTCCACGCCGAGCCGCTTGAGCGAAGCCTCGCAAGCGAGCGGCACATAACCGGGGCGACCCGGCGAGAGACCTTCCGGCAGCTTGAAGCCGCTCAAGGCCACGTTCCCGAATTTCGTGGCGAGCAGCACCCGATTGCGTTTGCCCAGTATCGCGCGCCCGACGAGTTCTTCGTTGGCTCCCGCGCCGTAGGCATCCGAGGTGACGATCAGGTTGATGCCGAGGTCGACGGCGCGGTGAATGGTCGCGATCGATTCGGACTCGTTCGGCTCGCCGTAGATCCCGGTCATCCCCATGCAACCCAGACCCAGCGCGGAGACGGCGGGCCCATTCTTCCCAAGCTTGCGTGTATTCATCGCGTTCCTCTCTCTGTGATCATTCGCCGAGCCAATCCCTCGGACGCAGGAATTCCCGATAGAGCCTTTCCTCCGGACTCGACGGTTCCGGTTTCCAGTCATAACGCCATTTCACGAGCGGTGGCAGCGACATCAGTATCGACTCCGCGCGGCCGCCAGACTGCAGCCCGAACAAGGTGCCGCGGTCGTAGACGAGATTGAACTCGACGTAACGGCCGCGGCGATATGCCTGGAAGTCTCGCTCGCGCTCACCATATTGCGCGCCCTTCCGGCGTTCGATTACGGGAAGATAGGCAGGCAGAAAATGGTCGCCGACGCTGCAAACGAGTTCGAAGCACGAATCGAAACCGCTCTCGTTTAGATCATCGAAGAAAATCCCGCCGATGCCGCGCGGCTCGCCGCGGTGCTTGAGATAAAAGTACTCGTCACACCAGCGCTTGAAGCGGGGATAGTACTCGGGCCCGAAAGCCGCGAGCGCCTGCCGGCACGTCGCGTGGAAGTGGCGCGCATCCTCCTCGAACCCGTAATAGGGAGTCATATCCATGCCGCCGCCGAACCACCATATCGGCTCGCTTTGCGGCTTGGTCGCGAGCAAGAACCGCACGTTCATATGGACGGTCGGGGCAAAGGGGTTGCGCGGATGCAGTACCAGCGACACCCCGGTGGCTTCGAAAGCGCGGCCGGCGAGCTCGGGTCGCGCGGCGCTCGCCGAAGGCGGGAGCCGCTCCCCGTGCACCTGTGAGAAGTTCACCCCGCCGCGCTCGAACACGCTTCCGTTTTCGATGATGCGGCTTTCGCCTCCGCCGCCTTCGCTCCGCTGC
>DATDGA010000129.1:0-8517 GCA_036522335.1 Burkholderiales bacterium | reverse complement strand
AGATCGCCGCGCTGCGCGAGCATGCGGGACTTTCGCAAAAGGAACTCGCACGGCGCCTGAAAACTTCGCAGCAGCAGATCAGCCGCCTTGAATCGCCCGAGTACGAAGGTCATTCGCTGGCCAACCTGCGGCGCGTTGCCGAAGTGCTGCACGCGCGCGTGCGTGTGGTGTTCGTGCCGGGTGAAAAGGGCGTGAAGCGGGCGGCGCAGCCCATCGCGCCTTACCGTGTCAAACGCGCGTCCGCGAAATAATCGACTCCCGTTCAAGAAACAGCGACGGGCTGCAGCAGCAGCCCGTCACCCGTTCCGACCAGCGTAGGTAGTGACTAACGCGGGAAGCCGGGCAGGATCTCCGTGTGCTCGACGCGCACCGAGTTCAGCGCCTGCGGATCGATGCCGAGTGCCTGCAGGATGGTCGGCGCGACCTGCGATGTGGTGACGGGCGTTTTCACGACGCTACGGGGAAGGCGCGGATTGGAGAGAATCAGTCCGACGTTGGTATCGCCGAAGCTCATGCCACCGTGCTCGGCGTTTTTCTTGCCCGAACCCGTGTAAATGGTCCCGTACTGCGGCTGCACGATGATGTCGGGCGTGCGGCTGTCGGTCGCCGGATTGTTGAACTTGAGTTTCAACTCATCCCCGGCCAGCACTTCATCGATGAACAAGGCCCTGGCGTTGGCGTTCAGGTAGGCGGCCGCCGCGTGGGTCTGGCTTTGGTCCTGAAGCCAGATCAGCGCGATGTCGTCGTCCTGAACGAAACCGCACGCGCCCGTGGAGCAGGCCGCGGCGCTGGCGATAGCCTGCGCTCCCGAGTTCGAACCCGCATCGGGCAGGGCTGCGACCAGATCCGCGAAGTGCCCCGGCTTGTTGACCTTGAGCGGGTTGATCGGCGATTGACCGTGCTTGGCGCTAACGATGAATAGCGTGGATTCGTAGATGCCCTGGCGTTTCAGCCCCGCGATCATGTCGCCCAGCGCTTCGTCGGTTTTCCGCAGTCCGTAGGCGAGGACTTCGCTCGGTGTTCCCGCGCCGTCCAGATAGCCCCCGGCCTTGCCGCTCAGCCCGGCCAGAACGCTGCCGTTGCAGCTGCCGTCGCTATTGTCCTTGGACACCTTCTGCCCGACGCTCACTGCCTGAAAATTCATTCCGAAGACCGTCGGAACGCCGCGCCCGCGCGAGCCGTCGTGGTTTCTTCCCTGGATCTCGTTGAGAATGGCTACGACCTTCTTCTCGTCGTTCTCTGCGGTACACACCACGCTGACGGTCGCGTCGAATCCGTTGACGTTGGTGATTTCCGGTGTGTAGAGATCGTCCACGCCCTTACCCGACGGACCGTTGACGAGGTCGTACGCCGGATGTTTGTCCGCCCAGGCGGTGCGGCCTCCGCGGGCCTTGACGACTTCGAAGAGGGTGTTGGTCTTCAGCGCATCGTGGGGAAATACCGGAACGCACTGGCCGCGCGCGTTCAATCCGCGCGGCAGCTTCGCGGGATCGATGACGCCCAGCGATACGTTCGCCGAGGTGTATTGGTCGATGCTCTCGTCGAACACGATCGTGTTGCCGGGTGCGCCGCCGCAGGAAGTGTTGCCCGGATCGAACAGCGTTCGGTCGTAGCTCACGTCGTAAAACATTCCGTGGGAAACCGGCGAGCCGCCGGTCACCAGAGCCAGCAGGCCGGGAAAGGAGTCGGAGAGGGACGGCGTGCGCGCGTTGGTGTAAGTGATGCCGTGGCGGGACAAATCGGCCAGCGCGGATGCCGGATGGCTTTCGACATAGCGGGCCACGTCCAGGGCATGCAGGCCGTCGACGCTGATCAGCAGAACGCGGTCGATGTCGGCGGCTTGCGCGGAGGCGGCGGTGCCCATGGCCAAGCCGACCAAAAGGCTGAGGGCGGTCTTTTTGAGTCTCATATCGTGGCTTCCTTATGGGTTCGTTGTTGGGGAAGCCGAGGCTATTACCTGCATGTTTCGCGCTGATGACAAACCCGGCCTCGAGCGCGGCGGCGCTATTTGCCGATGGCTTCCGAGTCAAGCAGGACTGCCAAGTTTTCTTTGATGAACGGAATAACCATCTGCCGTAGTGTGTTGGCCGATCGGCAGCAGGCGAGAACGCGCTGGCCTATAATCTGGCGGCGTTTTCACCTTAGTTCAAATCGATAAACCAAAGGAGGTCAGATGAATCTTTCGAAAATATCTGCAGCAAGCATTTGCGCCGCGGCCGTCGTGGCAGGAGCGGGCATGGCATCCACCGTGCAGGCTCAGCAGGCAAACATGTCGTTCTTCGTGACTGGTGCGGGCACAGGCAAGGGCGCCGATCTCGGCGGTCTGGAGGGCGCCGATGCGCACTGCAACGCACTCGCCAAGGCGGCCGGTTCGAAGGCCACGAACTGGCATGCGTACCTGAGCACGACCTTGCCGGCAGGCGACGCGGGCGTCAATGCGCGCGATCGCATCGGCAAAGGTCCGTGGGTGAACGCCAAGGGCGTGGTGGTGGCCAAGAGCGTGGATGACCTGCATTCCGGAAGCAACAACCTCAACAAACAGACGGCTTTGACCGAGAAGGGCGAGATGGTCAAGGGCCGCGGCGATACGCCGAACGAGCACGATATCCTGACGGGCTCGGACCCGGCCGGGAATTTCTCGACGGCGGGCGGCGACACCACATGCGGCAACTGGACGAAGAGCGGCGAAGGCTCCGCGATCGTCGGCCACCATGACCTGCAGGGATTGAAGGACACCCGGCATATGAAGTCCTGGAACTCCTCGCACGGCTCGCGCGGCTGCAGTCAGGACCAGCTGAAAGCCTCCGGCGGCGCCGGTCTGCTCTACTGCTTCGTCGCAAACTGACGGGAGGCCGGAAAGGTCGTACGGACCGAACCGGTCAGACCTGCACAACCCCTCTTCGGAGGGGTTTCTTTTTTTCAAGCGGGGCGCAGCGGTGACAAAACTGCGTTCGTCGATTATTGTTAGGTAGCCTGATTCAAGCCCAAAGACTCATTCATGCCTGAAGTCGAAACGAAAACAAAATCCACCGACCCGCGCGTCGCCGCTGCGATCACCCACTGGGCGCCGCGCTTCGTCTCGAACGGCGTGCTGCTCGCCGACTTCGAAGAGGTGACCGCCGGGATCGAGCGCTGGGAGGACTGGTGCAGCGCCTGGTGTAAGCGCGGAAAGATTCACGAAGACCTCGGACGCGAAGCTCTGAAGGACGGCTATAAGCTGAGCGCCGGAGAGCATTTGGTGCGCGCGGCGATGTACTACCACTTCGCCAAGTTCGTTTTCGTGCACGATCAGAAGCAGATGCGCGACGCGCACCTGCGCTCGGTCGACTGCTACAAGGCGGCGCTGCCGCTCATGCGACCGGCGGGCGAGCGCGTCGCGATACCGTTCGAGGGCAAGACGCTCTATGGAATACTGCGGCGTCCGTGGGGCACGACGGGACGGTCGCCGATATTGATCATGGCGCCGGGGCTCGACTCGACGAAGGAGGAATTGCACGCCTACGCCGAGCCTTTCCTTGCCCGCGGCATCGCGATCCTCGCGATCGACGGACCCGGACAGGGCGAAGCCGAGTATGAAATTCCGATCTGCGGCGACTACGAGCGCGCTGCCCACGCCGTATGCGACTGGATCGAAAAGCGCTCCGACCTCGATGCAGCGAAGATCGCCATGTGGGGCGTGAGCCTCGGCGGCTACTACGCGCCGCGCGCCACCGCCTACGAAAAGCGCATCAAGGCCTGCATCGCAATTTCGGGTCCGTTCGAATGGAAGGAAATCTGGGACGCGCTGCCGGTGCTCACGCGCGAAGCGTTCCGCGTCCGCAGCCATTGTTCGAGCGAGGCCGGCGCGCGGAAGAACGCCGCGACGCTGTCGATGAAGGATGCCGCCGGCGAGATCGCCTGTCCGATCTTCATCGTGACCGGGCGCCAGGACCGCCTCGTGCCTGCTTCGCACGCCGAGCGGCTGGCGAAAAGCGTCTCGGGTCCGGTAGAGTTGCTGATCGTCGAGGACGGCGGGCACAATGCCAACAACCGCCCCTATCGCTATCGAAGCCGGACGGCCGACTGGCTCGCCGGGCAGCTCAAGCTGCCCAGGATTTGACGGCCGAACAGGAGAAGAGACCATGACGACGTTAAAACGCAATTGCTGGATTTTTCTTGCGGCAGCAGTGCTCGTTTCGGGCAGCGCCGCCGCCCAGACTTTTCCCAGCAGGACCATACATCTCGTTTCGGGCGTCACGCCGGGCAGCGCCTCGGACACGACGGCGCGAATCATCGCCGAGAAGCTGCAGGCCAGTCTGGGCCAGCCCGTGATCGTCGAGAACAAGCTCGGCGTGGGCGGCCTCATCGGTGCGGCGTATGTCGCGCATGCCGATCCGGACGGCCACACGATCAGCATCTACACTTCGGCGTTCACCGTGGCGCCGCTCATCTCACCCGGGCCGCTCGATCCCAAGGAACTCGCGGCGGTGGCGACCATAGGCACGGTTCCGACCGTGCTCGTGGTCTCGACTGCCAAGAGCTACAAGACCGTGGCCGATCTCGTTGCCGCGGCCAAGGCGAAGCCCGGGGCGATCGTCGCCACGACAGCCGGCATCGGCAGCTCCACGCACATGAACCTCGAGCGCTTTCGCATCTCTGCGGGAATCGAGGTGCTGCAGGTGCCCATGAAGGGAGCACCGGATGCGCTGACTGAAGTGCTCACCGGGCGCGCCGATTTCTATTTCGCCCTTCCGTTCCAGGTGGGGCCGCAAGTCAAGGAAGGCAAGCTGCGCGCGCTCGCGGTGGGCTCGCCCAAGCGGAGCGCGCTCTTTCCCGACGTGCCCACGACCGTCGAGGCCGGTTATCCGAACTCCGACTACAACTTCTGGATCGGCGCCCTGGTCGCCTCGAAGACGCCGCGCGACGTCGTCATGCGCCTGAACAAGGAGTTCAACGCCGCGGTGAACTCGCCCGACGTGCGCGAAAAGTTTCTCAAGCTGGGCGTGGAACCATTGAGCATGTCGCTGCCGGACTTCGAGGCGATGATCAGGCAGGAATTCGAGTCGAACGCCAGACTCATCAAGGCCGCCAACATCCAGGCGAATTGAGGGCGCATCCCCCACCGCGGCGTGCCACGATGCGCGGCGCATGGCATACTTCGCGTTCTGCAACGAGTCCTCCCGGGAAAAATTCGATGGTCAAGCCGAAAAAATCCTTAGAGCCGAAGATCATCCGGCCGGACGACATCAATCCGCACCACAACTGGAAGCGGCCGCTGCACGCTCCCGGGCATACGCAGGTCGATTTCGAGGAGCGCATCAATTTCCGCCGGCTGCACGAATATCGCCTGGCGCGCGTGCGCGCGGCGCTCTCCGAGTCGGGTCTGGGCGCGCTCCTCTGCTTCGATCAGCACAATATCCGTTACACCACGAGCACCGTGATCGGCGAATGGGCGCGCGACAAGCTCACGCGCTATTCCCTCCTCACCGGCAACGGCGACCCCTATATCTGGGATTTCGGCAGTGCGGCAAAACATCATCGGCTCTACGCGCCGTGGCTGCACACCGATCACTGCCGTGCCGGGATGTTGGGCATGCGCGGGGCGACCGGCGGTGACATTGTCTTTTTTCGCGACGCGGCGAAGGAGATCAAGGGTCTACTCGAAGCCGAGGGCGTCGGTGACATGCCGCTCGGCCTCGACGTGGTCGAGCCGCCGATGCTGTTCGAGTTGCAGAAGCTCGGCATCGAGGTGCGCGACGGCCAGCAGGTGATGCTGATGGCGCGCGAGGTGAAGAACATCGACGAGCTTACGCTCCTGAACATGGCTGCCGCCATGGTCGACGGCGTCTACCAGGATATCGCTGAGGCGCTCAAGCCCGGCGTGAAGGAATCGCAGATCGTCGCTCTCGCAACCGCGCGGCTCTACGAGATGGGCTCCGACTGCGTCGAGGCGATCAACTCGATTTCCGGCGAGCGCTGCTCGCCGCACCCGCACAATTTCACCGATCGCCTCATCCGGCCCGGCGACCAGGCGTTCTTCGACGTCATCCAGTCCTACATGGGTTACCGGACCTGCTACTACCGCACCTTCAGTGTAGGGCGCGCCACTGCGCCGCAGCGCACCGCCTACCGGAAGGCGCGCGAATGGATGGACCGCGCCATCGAATTGTTGAAGCCGGGAATGAGCAGCGACAAGATCGCGCGCGCTTTCCCCGAAGCGAAGGAAATCGGTTTCTCGAGCGAGATGGAGGCCTTCGGCCTCAATTTCTGCCACGGCCTCGGTCTGGGCCTGCACGAGCGGCCGCTGATCTCGCGCGTCAACTCGCTGAAGGAACCGATCGAGCTGAAGGCGGGAATGGTGTTCGCGGTCGAGACCTATTGCCCGGCGACCGACGGAATCTCCGCCGCGAGGATCGAAGAGGAAGTGATCCTCGGGCCCGATGGCGCGAAAATCATCTCGCTCTATCCCGCCGAAGAGCTGCCGATCGCAAATCCATACCGAAACTGAGACGAGTCCCAACATGAGCGTTACGCGACAAGCACATCCGGCGCAACAAAGCCCGGAGATCCCCGAAGCGACGCGGCTGCGGTTGTTCCGATTGCAGGTCGAGATCCGGTACACCGAGAAGCGCGCTTACGACCTGTTCCTGCAGAACCTGGTGAAAGGCACGAGCCATCTCGCGCTCGGGCAGGAAGCGGTCGCAGCCGGCTTCGCCGCAGCGATGAACAAGGACGACTACACCTTCTGCACCTATCGCGGTCACCACCACACGCTCGCGCGGGGCGCCTCGATGCTGTCGGTGCTGGGCGAATTGATGGGAAGGCAGTGCGGCCTGATGAAAGGCAAGGGCGGCTCGATGCATCTGACGAGCGTCGAGCACGGCGTGATGGGCTCCTACGCCATCGTCGGCGCGCACCTGCCGATCGCCGCAGGCGCCGCATGGTCGGCGCAGTACCGTGGAACGAAGCAGGTCGCGGTCGCTTTTTTCGGCGACGGCGCGACCAACATCGGCGCCTTTCACGAAGCCCTCAATCTTGCGGCGGTATGGAAGCTCCCGGTGATCTTCTGCTGCGAGAACAACATGTACATGGAGTACACGCCGATTTCGGCCGTGACGGCGGTGAAGCATCCGGCGGCGGACCGCGCGGCGGGCTATGGCCTCGAGCGTATCGTGATCGACGGCAACGACGCAGATGTTGTATACAGTACGGCGAGAGATGCCATCGCCAAGGCGCGCTCGGGTGGCGGGCCCTCGCTCATCGAGTGCCTGACCTACCGGCACAGCGGGCATTCGCGCGCCGACCCCGCAAAATACCGGCCGAAGGAAGAAGTCGAGGAATGGATGAAGCGCGATCCGGTGGTGCTTTACCGCAGCCGACTGCTAGGAGCGGGCATCGGGGAAGCGAAGCTCGCGAAAATCGAATCCGAAGCGATGGCGAAGCTCGATCAGGCGACGGAAACAGCGAAGGCCTCGCCCACGCCTGCGCTCGAGTCCGCGATGACCGACGTGTGGGCCGATGGAGGCAACGCATGGCGCAACTGAGCTACAGGGACGCGGTTGCCGCAGCCATCGCGCAGGAAATGAGGCGCGACGAACGCGTGGTGCTCTTCGGCGAGGACACCGCGGCCGCGGGCGGCGTGTTCAAGACCACGGTCGGGCTGTTCGAGGAATTCGGGCCGCGGCGGGTCAAGGACACGCCGATCTCCGAGCTCGCGATCCTCGGCGCCGCGATGGGCGCGGCGATGACGGGTCTGCGGCCGGTCGCCGAGATCATGTTCTCGGATTTTCTTGCCTGCTGCTGGGACTACGTCGCAAACGAAATCGCCAAGACGCGCTACATGAGCGACGGGCAGATCACGCTTCCGCTGGTCATCCGCACCGCGAACGGAGCGGGTTCTCGTTTCGGCGCTCAGCATTCGCAGAGCGTGGAGAACTGGGCGATGGCCATTCCGGGCCTGAAAGTCGTCGCCCCTTCCAATTCCGCGGACGCGAAAGGATTGCTCGCTGCGGCGATACGCGATCCGGATCCGGTCGTCTTCTTCGAGCACAAGAGCCTGCTCGCGAACAAGGGTGAAGTGCCCGAGGGCGAGCACGTCGAGGCGCTCGGCAAGGCCAAGGTGCTGCGCGCTGGCGGGGACGCCACCATCATCGCGCTGGCCGCCATGGTGCCGCGCGCGCTCAAGGCGGCGGAAATTCTAGCGGTCGAGCACGGGATCTCGGCAACGGTGATCGACGTGCGCTCGCTCGTGCCGCTCGACACGCAGACCCTGCTCGCCGAATCGGCACGCACCGGGCGCGTGTTCACGGTGGAAGAAAACCCGCGGCTGTGCGGCTGGGGCGCGGAAATCGCCTCCATCATCCAGGAAGAAGTTTTCGGCGCGCTCAAGGGGCCGATCGTCCGGATCACCACGCCGCACGTGCCCCTGCCCTCGGCCGACCAGCTCGAGGACGCGGTCGTGCCCTCGATCGCGCGCATTGTCGCAGAAGTCCGCCGCGGTCTGGATTCGCGCCGCGCGGCATGAACTGAACAGAGACG
>DATDGA010000128.1:0-4478 GCA_036522335.1 Burkholderiales bacterium | reverse complement strand
ACTGGGAAGCCCCGCTGCTGTTCTCGGAGAGACCTGCGTCACCCGAAGCGAGTTCAGTCCTCGGGTGCGCAACGCCGTCCAGTCGATCCCTTGCTGGTACTCGTTATTCAGCTGCACTTCGGCGATCGTCGCCTCGATCAGCACTTGGCGCTTCACGTTTGCCATGACTTGGTCGAGAAATTCCTGGATCTTTTCGTGCTGCCGCGAAGTCGCGCGCACGAAGACGACGCTCGCTTCGGCATTGACGATCACCGAGGCCGCCTCGCGGAACGTGACGTTGGGCGCGGTCTGCGCGGGAGGGGCAGTGCCCGGCGCACCCGCCGCAGCCGGGGGCACTGCCGGCTGAGCGGCGCCGGTGGGGAATAGCTTGTCGGTCTGTTGCAGGATGTCCTTGATGTTCTTTTCCAGTGTGGACCAGAACTTGTTCTCGGAGGTATTGCGCACCGTGGTGGTGGAGCCGTTGGTGCCGCTGCTTGCGGCGCCGCCGCCTCCGGCGCCCGTCGTGCCGGTGCCGCTCCCGATTTGCGAGGAAACACCGATCGTCCCAGCGGTGATGCGGTCCATGTTGACGTAGTCGATCCGGTAAATATGCAAATACGGGGAATCGGGCATCACGCTCAGATTCGGGCCGTCGAGTTCCCACCGCATATCGACCTGTTTGGAAATGCGCCTCAGAAGCTGCGGCAGAGTCTGGTCGATCGCGTTGAGCGTGACCGTTCCGGTGATGCCCGCGTTGACGTCGATGTTCAGCTTGGCGTCGCGGGCGAGAGCGAACAGCAGTTCCTGCGCCTTAACGCCGTTGACTACAACGCTGTAGGTTTCGGGCCGCTGGGTGGCCTTGGGTTTAGGCAGGATCGTGGAGATCTGTATGGGAGGCGGCACGGTTCCCGAAGGCGCCGGCTCTTCAGGACGAAGGTGGTTGTCGGTCAGTGGAATTGGCGCGTGGGCGCACGCCTCCAGCATGAATACAACACCTGCCAGCCAAATACGTCGCAAGGTGGCCTCCGATTCCCTCTCTAACCTGACCCGGCACATTTTTCCGGAGCAGTATAACAGTACCATGTAACAAACTGATTTAACAAATCAAAAGAACTCCGATGCCACCAATTTCACGGATTTGATATTGCGATGGTCCCGCCTGACGTCCCGGGGTTCGCCACGCTCGCCCGCAGAACCGCAAGCCTCTGCTGCTACTGGCGATTCTGGCTGCGCATTCTTTCCACGGTCCGGAAGTATGGATGGTACGCGGAAAACAGGGACGGCAGCCCGTTAATGGCCACCAGCACCTGTTCTTGACTCGGGAAGGATCCGTAAGCCACACGGTAGTATTGCTGGCCCCCGATCTTCACGCTGTAGACGAACAGATCGCCTTCCGACACCAAGCTGGATGCCCTGCGCAGGAAGTCCTCCAACTGTCTCAATTCCCGTGAATTGGCGGTCGCGAGCTGGATTGCGTAATGATCTCCGGGCGCGCTTCGAAGCCATTCCTGGGTCGCACTGAATCGCTCCCGCACTAGGTCCCCGTACTCAGGCGGAAGCGGGGATCTGTCCAAGCTCGTGTCCGGTACGGATGACGCGATCGGCTGCGCATGAGGAATACCCGCAGACGGCAATCGCGGGGCGAAGTCGGTCGACCCTGCTGCGCTACCGATCTGATCGGGCCGGGCCGAAGTGGGCCCTGCGGTTGCCGTACCGGTCTCGACTGCGAGCGGATTCGGGCCTGTGGGAAGGCTTGCGCCGGAGACCATGGGCTGCTGCTGAGCAACAGTCGGACTCGGGGCGGCGATTGCGCTGGCGGCCATCCCGGTCGCCGATGGAGCGGTTCCGGTCGCGGATGGAGCAGCGGTTCCGGTCGCGGATGGAGCGGCGGTTCCGGTCGCGGATGGAGCGGCGGCTCCGGTCGCGGATGGAGCGGATCCGGTCGCGGATGGGAACGATCCCGGTGCAGCTGGGGCCGACCAGGACGCGGGCTTCGGTTGTTCGGTCGGAAGCAGCACGTGTATTCCCCAGCCGAGCGCCAGCCCGGCGACGAGCGCAGCGACTCCGATCCAGACTTTACGCGGCCCGAGACGCATTCGGTAAAACTCGGAGTCCCGCACAGCCTTCTTTGCCTCCACTTCGGTCACGGCGTGGGTGCCGTCCGCAAAGGCGGCGAGCAGTGCCTTGTCCGCGAGGATATTGACTCGGCGTGTGAGTCCCTGCGATGCGCTGGTGATGAGCTTGACGGCCTGCCGGCTGAACACCTTGGGGCCTCGGTAGCCCGCCGCGCGCATGCGGAAATCGATGTAGTCCTCGATATCGCTTCGCACCAGGGGCTCGAGTCGGAAGCTGTGGGTGATGCGTTCCTTCAGCTGCCGCATGCCGGCCGTGTCGAGGTGTTCGTCGAGCTCCGGCTGCCCGAAGAGCACGATCTGCAGCAGCTTGTGGCGGTTCGATTCGAGATTCGACAACAGCCGGATCTCCTCGAGCGTTTCGTCAGGCATCGCGTGCGCTTCGTCGATCAGCACTACTACCCGCCGGCCCTCGCCGTAAAGCCGCAGAAGATGTTCCTGCAGGGCGCGCAGGACACGGGTCATGCGATCCTTTTCCAAGTCGAGCTTCAGCTCGTCCCCGATCGCGAAGAGGATTTCGTCACGCGACAGGGACGGATTGGCGAGATAGATGGTTTCGACCGTCGCAGGCAACCGTTCCATCAGCACCCGGCACAGCATCGTCTTGCCGCTGCCAACCTCGCCCGAGACCTTGACGATGCCTTCGTCATGGGTGATGGCGTAGAGCAGCGCTTCGAGCGTGGCGCCCCGGTTGGCCCCTTGAAAGAAAAAATCGGTATGAGGCGTGATGCGGAACGGCGCCTCTTTCAGACCGAAATGCTCTAGGTACATCGAATCCCCTCCCGGCGCGGAACGCCCGTGTCTATGGCTGCTTCTGCGCCGATTCCATGCGGGAGTACAGCGTGGTGCGGTTGATGCCGAGCATTTTCGCCGCCTGACTGACGTTGCCTCGCGTGAGCTTCATCGCCGCCTCGATGTAGCCCTGTTCCCAGGCCTTGAGCATCTGGTCGAGGTTGAAGCTGCGCTCGCGCTGCAGGTGGCGTTGCGCCTGCTCGACGAGTGTTCCCGGATCCGACGGTAGCCCGGGTCCCGCTTCGGTCTGTACTTCCAGGTCGAATTCGGGCTCGAGTTCCGCAGTCGAGAGTTTTTGACCGGCGTACTTGGTGGTCAGCCGGATGACGACGTTGCGCAGTTCGCGCACGTTCCCGGGGAAATGATATTCGCGCCAGGCCTTCTGCGCCGCGTCGTCGAGCGCGAACGGCGGAAGCTTTGCCTGTTCGGCGTAGAACTTGCGGTAGTGGTCGAGCAACAACGCACGATCGTCGTCCATCTCGCGCAGCGACGGCACCTCGATCGTAAACACCGACAGGCGATGATACAGGTCGGCCCGGAAATTACCCCTTCTGACCTCCTGGCGTAGGTCGCGATTAGTGGCGGCGATCACGCGCGCACGGGAGAAACGCTGCTGAGTCTCACCCACGCGCTGGAACTCGCCGTTCTCGAGCACGCGCAGGAGCTTGGCCTGTAGCTCGAGCGGAAGCTCACCAATCTCGTCAAGGAACAGCGTGCCGTCGCTCGCATCCTCGAAGTAGCCCGACTTGTTCTGTGTCGCACCGGTAAAAGCACCCTTGGTGTAGCCGAACAGCGTCGGCTCGACCAGGGTCGGCGCGATCGCCGCGCAGTTGAGCGCGAACCAGGGTTTCACGCGCCGCCACGAAAGCCGGTGCAGCAGGTTCGCCACGACCTCTTTGCCGGTACCAGATTCGCCCTCGATGAGCGCCGGGAAGGGCGAATCGGCGTATTGGCTGATTTGACTTTTCAATTTCTGAAGCGCGGGACTTCTGCCGACCAGAGGATCGGTGTCCGCGATCCCCTCTCCCGAGATCTCGGCCGCGCGAAATTGCAGCGCATGCAGGAGGATCTTCTTGAGATTCTCCGGGTCGCAGGGCTTGGCGACGAACTCCGCGGCGCCGAGCGTGCGCGCGTGCCGCGCGTTTGCGGCGTCGTTCTGCCCCGAGAGCACCAGGATCTTCATCGACGGTGAGTGCGCGAGCAGGTCGCTGATGAGTTGGAAGCCTTCGTCGGGTCGGTGCGGTACGGGCGGCAAGCCGAGGTCCACCAGCGCGAGTTGAGGCGCTTCGTCGAGCTGCCGCAGGAGACTCACGGCGTGCTGGCGCGAGTCGCTCACCATGACCTCGAAGTCCTTTCCGAGGGCGTAGGAAAGGGTTTCGGTGATGAGCGGATCGTCGTCGACGATCAGCAGGCTGGGATGGGGTTTTTCAGACATGGGCTTCGATGCATTTGAGGAACGCGCGTTCGAGCGACGATTCCCCGTGGCGCTCGCACAATCCGCGAGGTGCACCGGTATAGGCGAGCGTTCCCTGGTGCAGGACGGTCATATCATCGCAAACTTCCTCGATGTCGGCG
>DATDGA010000127.1:0-7487 GCA_036522335.1 Burkholderiales bacterium | reverse complement strand
TCCCAGCCTTCTTCCATCTCCTCGCCGAGCGGCGTGACGATCGGATTGATGAGTACCGTGTCCGGGACTTCTTCCGCATCGGGATAGCGGGGATTGCGCTTGACCCCGAAAATCGCCACCCGTAACGGCACGCCGATCTGTGGAGCGGCAAGCCCGGCCCCATCGAGATGCGCCATGGTGTCACGCATGTCCGCGATCAGCTCGCGCAACTGGGGCGTGCCCAGAGCCTCGACTGCGCGCGATTTGTCGAGCAACCGCGGATCGCCCATCTTCAGCACGTCGCGAATCATTTCCACGTCCTCCAATGCCCGCTCATGCCGCAACGAGCGATTCGATGATCTTTTGCACGCGTCCGGCGGCGTCTTTCAGTATCTCGTCGATTTTCTGCAGCGAGATGCCGCGAACGCTCGCGCCTCGGCCAGCGGCATGATTGACGACCATCGCCACCGCCGCATAAGCGATGTCCATTTCGCGGGCCAACGCCGCTTCAGGCATCCCGGTCATGCCGACGATATCCGCGCCCTCCCGCTCCAGCCTGTCGATTTCCGCCGCCGTCTCCAGTCTCGGCCCCTGGGTCGCCGCATAGACGGCGCCGTCGACCGCGGATTCGCCACAGGAATTCGCCGCAGCGAGAAGCTGATTTCGCAAGTCAGCAGTATACGGTTCGGTAAAATCGATATGCTTCACGGGCGCCTCGTCCTCGAAAAACGTGCAGGCGCGGCCCCAGGTGTAGTCGATGATCTGGTGCGGGACGACGAGTTTTCCCGGGCCGAGGTCGGAGCGGATGCCCCCGACTGAGACCACGGAAACGATCTTGCGGGCGCCCTGTTCCTTGAGCGCCCAGAGATTGGCCCTGTAGTTGACCTGATGCGGCGGAATCGCATGGTCGTCACCATGCCGCGCGAGGAAGACCACGGGCACTCCGCGGATTGCCCCAAGTGTCAGCGGTCCCGAGGGCTCTCCGTAGGGAGTCTGTACCGTCTGACGGCGTGAAATATCGAGACTCGCGATCCGGGTCAGCCCGCTCCCGCCGATGATGGCAAGCATGCTTCAGGACTTCTTCACGGCGTAGATCGCCGGCAGGTTGCGCCAGGCTCCAGATACGTCCATTCCGCATCCGAAAACGTAGCGGTTCGGAAGATGCAGGCCGACAAAATCGGGAACGATGGGCTTCTCCGCCCCGATGTCCTTGTCAGTGAGTACCGCACCGTAGAATGCCGCTGCGCCGAGCGAAAGCACGCGCTTGCGAATCGCCGCGAGAGTTTCACCGCCGTCGAGAATGTCGTCCAGCACGAGCACGGCACGGCCCCTCACGTTTTCATGAGGTTCCACCCTCCACACGATCTCTCCGGCCGAGGTGGCATCGCCGTAGCGCGATACATGGATATAGTCGAACTCGAGCGGGAAGCGCAATAGCGGCAGGAGATGGCCGGCAAAGAAGACCGAACCTCCCATGACCGCAAGCACGAGAGGAAAGCGGTCCTTCAGCACCGCCGTGATCTCACCGGCGAGACGGGCGATTTCACTACGCACCGTCGCCTCGTCGCACAATAGATCGGCGCTCTCCAAAATCCTCCAGGCCTCGTCGGGCGTCATGGGGCCGGAAGTATATGCGCCGCTACCCGCAGCCGCATCACAGTGATTTCAGAAATTTCTCGAACGCGGCTCCGATCTCGGGATGCTTGCGTCCGTACGCCACCGTCGCCTGCAGGTAGCCGAGTTTCGAACCGCAGTCGTAGCGCGTCCCCTTGAAGCGGTACGCAAGGACGCGGTCCTCTGCAAGCAGCGCGGCGATCGCGTCGGTGAGTTGAATTTCGCTCCCGGCTCCGAGTGTGGCCTGCGCCAGGTGATGAAAAATTCGCGGCGTCAGGATGTACCGCCCGACCACGCCGAGATTCGACGGCGCGGCTTCCGGTTTGGGCTTCTCAACGATTCGCATGACGCGATCGAGACCCGTGGTCACGGGCTCGACCTTGACCATGCCGTATTGCACGCTTTGCTCCGGCAGGATCTGCTGCACGGCAACTATCGAAGACTGGTGGCGCTCGAATACCTCGGTCATCTGCCGCAGCACCGGTGGAGTGCCGTCGATCAGGTCGTCTGCCAGGATCACCGCAAAGGTCTCGTCTTTGACCACCGGCTGCGCGCACAAGACCGCGTGCCCCAAGCCGAGAGGTTCGGGCTGCCGGATATAGATGCAGTTTACGGATTTGGGGATGATGTCCTGAATCAGCTCGAGCAGATCGGTCTTCCCGCGCGCGGCGAGTTCCGATTCCACTTCGTAGGCCTTGTCGAAATGATCCTCGATCGCGCGCTTGTTCCGGCCAGTGATGAAAACCATGTCGTGGATCCCCGCGGCCACGGCCTCCTCGACCGCGTACTGGATGAGCGGCTTGTCGACGATGGGCATCATCTCCTTCGGACTTGCCTTGGTCGCCGGCAGAAAACGGCTGCCCAGGCCGGCTACGGGGAAAACCGCCTTAGTCACTTTTTTCAAGACTTGGACTCCTCGAATATTCTTCGCAATCCCATTTCATCCAGTACGGGAACGCCCAGCTGCCGCGCCTTTTCGAGCTTGCTCCCTGCTTCTTCGCCGGCCACGACGTAGTCCGTCTGTGCAGATACCGAGCCGCTTACCTTACCGCCATGGCTTTCGATCAGCTCCTTCGCCTCGTCGCGCGTCATGCTTGGTAACGCTCCGGTCAAGACGAAGGTCTTACCGGAAAAACTCTGAGCCGCAGACGCACGTTGCGATGCCTCGGTTTCCACCTGAACGCGGTGGGGACCCGCCGTCAGGAGGGCGATGACATCCCGGTTGTATTTCTGAGACAAAAACTTCTCCAAGCTGTCCATCAGTTCTGGCCCGATTCCCTCCAGCAGCGAAGGCAGCGGCGCCTCTGCCCTCCTCTTTCGCGCGGCGTTATCTTTCTGGATCTGCTTTTTCCTTTGCGCGATATCGGCCCAGTCTGCGCCGAGCAAGTTGTCCAGTCGGCCGAAATGTCTTGCGAGGATCCTAGCGACCTCCTCTCCCACTCCCGGGATTCCCAGGGCAAAAATAAAGCGGGCAAGCGACGTCTTTCTTGACCTTTCGATAGCCGCGACAAGGTTCTGCCCCGACTTCTCGGCCATTCTATCGAGTTGGGCAAGCGCATCGATATCGATCCTGCTCCGATCATAAAGATCGGCGGGCGTGCGCACGATCTTCAGCTCTACAAGCTGATCCACGAGCTTCTCTCCGAGCCCCTCTATGTCCATCGCCCGCCGCGACGCGAAATGCAGCAGAGCCTGTTTGCGCTGGGCTCCGCAAAACAGGCCTCCGGTACAGCGCGCCGCAGCCTCGCCTTCCAGCCGCACGACCTCGGATCCGCAGACTGGGCATCGGGTGGGCATCTCAAACCGATCGGCTGGCTCCCGGGGACCGGGCTTGGACACACTTACCACTTCGGGAATCACGTCCCCCGCCCGCCGAACCACCACGACATCTCCGCGCCAGACGTCCTTTCTGCGCACTTCGTCTTCGTTGTGTAGCGTGGCGTTAGTGACGCTGACACCGCCCACGTTTACCGGCTTCAGGCGAGCCACCGGCGTCAAAGTACCGGTTCGGCCGACCTGCACGGCGATGTCGACGACCTCGGTCAGAGCTTCCTCGGGTGCATACTTGTGGGCTACCGCGAACCGGGGTGCGCGCGACACGTAGCCGAGCGACTCTTGGTCGCGAAGAGAGTTGACCTTGTAGACCACCCCGTCGATCCCATAAGGCAGCTGGTCCCGCTTCTTTCCCATGCTTCGGTAAAAATCAAACAGTCCCGGCAGCCCCCTCACCGTCGTGCGCTCCGCAGACACAGGCAGCCCCCGTGCTGCAATCCAATCCAAGACTTCACTGTGTTTCTCGAATGGAGCGGTACACGAATCGGCCAGGCCATAGGCGAAAAAACGCAGCGGACGCTGAGCGGTAAGCTTCGGATCGAGCTGCCGGACACTTCCCGCAGCAGCGTTGCGGGGGTTCGCAAATTCCCTTTCGCCGCGCTCGCGCTGGCGCGCGTTCATCCGCTCGAAATCCGCCTTGTACATCACGATCTCCCCACGCACTTCGACCGAGGCGGGAGGCCGCTCGCCTCGGAGCCTGAGCGGGATCGAGCGTACTGTTCTCAAATTGGCCGTCACGTCTTCTCCGGAATAACCATCGCCCCGGGTTGCGCCTTGCACGAAGCGCCCCCGATCGTACAAGAGACTAATGGCGAGTCCATCGAATTTCGGCTCCGCAGCATATTCGATCTCTTCCTTCTCGACTCCCTCGCGAACACGCCGATCGAAACCGATCACGTCATCGTCAGAGAATGCGTTGTTGAGGGAAAGCATCGGCGTGCGGTGCGTTACGTGCGGAAACGCATCGAGAGCCACGCCGCCGACCCGTTGAGTCGGCGAATCTAGCGTCGCAAGCTCGGGGTAGGCCGTTTCCAGTCCGCTCAGTTCCTGAAACAACTTGTCGTACTCGGAGTCGGGGATTGCCGGTGAGTCTAGTACGTAGTAGCGGTAGTTATGTGTTTCGATTTCGCTGCGCAGGGTTTCGGCGCGCTTGCGCGCCTTTTCCGGGACCGCCATCAGGAGAATAGCCGCAGCGCCAGCGCCCCGCCTGGCACGATTCCGCGCGCCTCCATGCTCGCGTGCACGGCCCCGAGCTGCGCCCCGATGGCGTCGAAAGCGCCCGGGCCCAGGGGCTGGCGATTGTCGTCGACGATGCGTGCGTTGAACTCTTCCGCAAACAGCTGCGCAGCGTCGCGAAATTGAGCGAGCGCACCGTGCGGCACCCGTGGGACGTCAAGCTCCAGGGTTACTCCGTGCGTGCGGATCGAGTTCAGACCGTCGGCGCTGAAGGGGTTCGGCTCGAAGTTTGTCAGCACGCAGACAACCCGTCCGACCCTGTCGCGACGCCGGAATATTCCATCCGATTCGTCGAGCTCGAAGCCCGCGGCTTTCGCCAAGGAGACCAGTCGCGTCCCGGAGAAGGGGGTCAGTTCACTGACGATGTGAACGGCGATCCGGATGTCGACGTCGCTACAAAATCGGTCGAGCTCCTTCGCCCGGACCGCAGCGCTGCCTGGATCCGGCGCAGTTGCAAGCACACCGATGGTTGCGGCTGCCTCCTCGATCCCAGCTCCGAACGCGGCCAGCTCCTCCTCCTCCGCCGCGCCCCGACGGTCGACCAACTGCATCCCCGATCGCAGTCTCGCATAGCTGCGATCGGGATCGACGGGCTCCCAGGAGGCCTGAGCGTCGTCGAAGCCCTCAAGGCCGACCGATTTCGAGCAGCGTTCGAGCGCAGCGGCTGTCGCCTCCAGCAAGGCCGCTCCTGCGATTTCCCCCGGCGCCTCCATCGAAACAATGAAATCCAGAGTTTCGGACAGCGACTGCCTCGAGGCGTCTGCGTCGTCCTGCGCCGCGTCGAAAGATCCCAGCACCGGTTCGACCCGGTTCAATCCCGACACCGCCTGCGGAGTCCCCGGGCCGGAGCCGCCGCTCGATCGCATCAGAACGTCCTCGTGGCGCGAAGAGAAGCCCGCCTGTCGACGGTACTTGCGCTCTTGCCACTTGTTATAGAGAAATACCGCCCCGACAACCACAGCGCCGATCCCCAGGAGGCCGACTTGCAGTTCGCCCATGGTCAGGCGACCGCGGGTTCTTCCCGCAGCCGCAAAGCCTCTTCGATGTCCACTGCAACGACTCGCGACACGCCCTGCTCCTGCATGGTAACGCCGATCAGCTGGTGCCCCATCTCCATGGTGATCTTGTTGTGGCTGATGAACAGGAACTGGGTCTGCTGGGACATCTTCTTCACCAGATCGCAAAAGCGCTCGGTATTGGCATCGTCGAGCGGCGCGTCGACTTCATCCAGCAGGCAAAACGGCGCGGGATTGAGCTGAAACAAGGAAAACACCAGCGCGATTGCAGTGAGGGCCTTTTCCCCGCCCGAGAGCAGGTGAATGTTCGCGTTCTTCTTCCCCGGCGGGCGACCCATCACCTGCACGCCGCAATCGAGAACTTCCTCGCCGGTCATGATGAGCTCAGCCTCACCGCCGCCGAAGAGCACCGGAAACATCTCGCCGAAACCGCGATTGACCGCGTCAAAGGTCGTTTGCAATAACGCGCGTGTCTCGCGATCGATGCGGCGGATGGCGTTTTCAAGGGTTTCCAGCGCGGCTCCCAGATCGGCTGCCTGGGCATCGAGGAATTGCTTGCGATCCTGCCTGGTGGTGAGTTCCTCCAATGCCGCCATGTTTATCGCGCCGAGTTCCGTGATCGCATTGGTCAGGCGGGTGATCTCGCCCTGCAAAGAAGCCGCCCTCTGGCTTTCCCTCATTGCTGCAGCCAAAACCGCCTCGTCGGCGCCGGCCTCGCGAAGCTGCTGGGCGAACTGATCGTAGCTGATTCGGGCTGCCTGTTCCTTGAGCCGGAGTTCCTCTATGTGGTCGCGCAGCGGCTGGAGCTTGTGTTCGCAGGCAAGCCGCGCTTCCTCGGACGTGCGAAGCCTGTCCGCGATTTCTTCCTGTCGGGTTCGTGCCTCGGCCAAAGTCTGCTCTCGAGCCACTCGGGCCTCGAGCCCGCGTTGAAGCTGGCTTCGCAACGCCTGGTCATCTACAACGGTCAGTTCATCCTTGAGCTGCTCGAGGCTTCTCTCGGAATTCTGCAATTGTTCATGTAGAACATTAGATGTGACCTCTAAGTCATTGAGTTTAGAAATACATTCCTTTTCATGGTATGTTGCATCCTGGACCTCCCGTTCAGCCTGCAGCCCGGCCTGCCGTTGCACCTCAAGGTCGCGCTCAGCAGTCTCCTGATCCGCCAGAGTCAGCTCCAATCCGCGGTAGAGCGCATCGATCTCACTCTGATGTCGCTCCAGGCTGGCCTCCGCCGTCGTCTGGGCCGTTCGCTCCTGGGTCTGCTGTGCGGCAATCTCAGCCAGCTCTCGCTCGATCTGGCCGCTACGCTCCGCGTAACGCTCTTGCCCCTGAGCAAGCTTCAGCTTGTCGAGCTGGCGCTCGTGATGCCGCTGCTTGAGGGCCGTGCCCGCAACTCGCAGCTTGACGAGGCCTTCCTCGTGCTCGCCCAGCGAGCGTTCGAGCGCAGACAATTCCTCGCGCCTTTTCTCGATTGCCTGCTGGCGCCCGCGTTCCTCTCCTTCCAGCGCCTCGATTTCGCGCTGCCGGGCAAGAATTCCCGTGTCCGCGGGGTCGGGGGCGTGGAAGCTGACGCCGAAGCGGCTGAATTGGTGGCCGTCGCGATTGATCAGCGCCACCTGCGGCGCCAGCGCCATTCGGGTCATCAGTCGCGGCACCCCTTCCACGACATAGAAAGGCGCGAGCCATGCCGCAATGACGCCGCCCACCGCGGGCTCAACGGCTTTGACATAGTCGGCGAGCGGCTTGAGTCCCGTCTCATGGCGAATTTTGGAGTCCGTCCCCGGCAGAAAGGCGCTGACCTTCGCCGGT
>DATDGA010000126.1:0-1555 GCA_036522335.1 Burkholderiales bacterium | reverse complement strand
CTTCCCATCCAGACGGTATTGATCGAAACCACGTCGCCCTTTCTGTCCAAGGGCTGGTCGCTTCATCGCATACCGCCGATTCCGGTCTGTTACCACGTCCGGCTGGGAAGGCGGTTCATGACCAAGGACAATCTGAGAGAGACGATTTCGGAGCTGGAAAGCTATCTTGCATCCGAGCTCGGCTGCCGGAACGGCGTTGACGCCGCCAGCGGTACCCTGGCGCAGCTGCAGAGCCGGCTTGACGAGCGATGAGGGCTGGATGAAGGAGCCTTCGCGGAGTCACCTCGTCCTGATTCCGAGCTTCAACCCCGGCGATCGAGTCTACGAAACGGTTCAGGCTGCGCGGCGTGTCTGGAACCCGGTGTGGGTCGTGGTCGATGCGAGCACCGATGGTACCGCCGAGGGATTGCGCGAGATGGCCAGGGACGATCCGTGCCTGAGGGTGATCGTATTGCCGAGGAACAGCGGCAAGGGCGCGGCCGTACTGCACGGCATCGATCTCGCCCAGGCCGCCGGTTTCACGCACGTTCTGACGATGGATTCGGACGGGCAACACCCCGCCGCGATGATAGGCGAGTTTATGGCGGCTTCCGCGGCCGAGCCCTCGTGCATGGTGCTGGGCGTTCCGGTGTTCGACGCGAGCGCGCCGAATCTGCGCGTGAAGGGGCGCCGCATATCCAATTGGTGGGCCAACCTGGAAACGCTCTGGACGGGAATCGGTGATTCCCTGTTCGGCTTCAGGGTGTACCCGATCGTGCCCCTGCGCCAGGTGATGCGGACGCAGCACTGGATGCGGCGCTTCGATTTCGACCCGGAAGCGGTGGTGCGCATGTGCTGGTCCGGGGTGCGCCCGCTCAACAAACCGGCCCCGGTACGGTATTTCCGCGCGGACGAGGGCGGTGTAACGCATTTCCACTACTGGCGCGACAATGCGCTTCTCACTTGGATGCACGTGCGCCTGTTCGTCGGCTTTCTGCTGCGGCTCCCGGTACTCGCTATCCGGCGGTGGAGAACCTCGTAGTTTCGTATTCAGTGCGCCGCGCGGAACGCGAGCACCGTGTTGCTGCCCCCGAATGCGAAGGAGTTGGACAGCGCGGCCCGCATGCTGCCGCGCAAGGACCCTCCGGTGATGTGGCGTACGCCGCCGCACTCGCGATCGACGTCGTCGAGATATGCGGTCGGCGGCGCTTCCTGCCTCGCCAGAGAGAGCACGGTGATGATGGCCTCGATCACTCCGGTCGCGCCGAGCATGTGCCCATGCATCGATTTCGTCGCGCTGACTGCGAGCTCTGCGGAACGCGATCCGAAAACGCCGCGAATGGCCGCGATTTCGATCGGATCGCCTTCGCGCGTCGCCGTGCCGTGCGCGTTGACGTAGTCGATCTCGTCCGGCGTCAGGCCGCCGTCCTGGATGGCCATGCGCATGGCGCGCATCTGTCCATCCATGCTGGGCCGGACGAGGTGCTCGTGATCGGAAGTGCTGCCGCACCCTGCGAATTCGGCGTATATCCTGGCTCCGCGCCGAACCGCGTGGTCCCAATCCTCGAGGATCATG
>DATDGA010000125.1:0-4903 GCA_036522335.1 Burkholderiales bacterium | reverse complement strand
GTCGAGGTCGGGCATGCGGATATCGGTGAGGATTACATCGTAGTGTTCTGCCGCCATCCGCTCCAGGGCTTCGCGCCCGGAACTGGCGGTTGCCACATTGTGCTGCGCCCCGCTCAGGATCTCGGCCAGAGTCTCGCGAATCTCCGCCTCGTCGTCGACGATGAGTATTCTGCGCGGGGTCGCACTCGCCTCGCGGGTGGGTCCCGGATCTTTACGGCTTGCGTCCAGGGGACATACGGGCAGCGTGATGGTGAATACGGATCCTCCCATCTCGGGACAATCGAGCGTGAGCGTGCCGTCGTGGGCTTCGACGATGCCGTGGCTCACGGCCAACCCCATCCCCGTGCCCATTCCCGTGGGCTTGGTGGTGAAGTAGGGTTCGAAGATCCGCGCGCGAAGGTGCTCCGGAATCCCCGGACCGTTGTCGGCGACCGCGATGCGGATCGCGCGGGCGACTGGGTCGTAACGGCTTGCGACGCGTATCCGGCGCGGCCCGGGCCGGTCCTGCAAGACCTGCTGCGCGTTGACGATCAGGTTCAGCAGGACCTGATGAAGCTGGTCGGGGTCGGCGAGGAGCGGCGGAATGTCCTTGGCAAGATCGGCCGCGACTTCGATGCTGCTGGTGCGAACGGTGTATGCGGTCATGTCGAGCGCCGCCGACACGACGTCGTTGATCGTCACCGGGACGCGTTCCGGTGGCTGCTGCCTCGCCATGGCGAGGAAGGTTCGCACGATCCGCGCGCAGCGCTCCGCCGCCGTGCGAATCTTCGATGCTGCAGCCTGCGCGGCTGGGTAGCTTTCTTCCTCGAGCATGACTGCTCGGGCCACAACCACGGAAAGCGGGTTATTGAGTTCGTGGGCGACACCGGCCAGCAGCGAACCGAGCGCGGCCAGTTTTTCGCGTTGATACGACGATTCGCGCTGGCGAGCCAGCTCCTCCGCTGAGCGCTTTTTCTCCGTGATGTCACGCGCGATGGTCAGCACATGAGGCTTGCCTTGGTACTGCATCGGGATGCCGTGCACCTCGAGTTCCAATACAGAGCCATCCTTGCGCAGCTCCGTCACCTCCGAGTGAAGCGACTCACCGGCGGCGACCGCCTGGAGAAACCCGCGGTCATAAGACGGGCCCGTGAAGGTGCCGGGGGGTAATGCAGAAGCCTCGCGGTCACTATAACCGTACATCCGCCAAAGGGCGGGATTGGTGGCTACGATCTCGCCTGCGGCGTTCCACAGAGCCAGTCCGTCGATCGATGCATTGAACATGGAGTGATACTGTTCTTCGCTCGCGCGCAGCTTCTCCTCGGCCCTCTTGCGGCCGGTGATGTTGCGCGCGAGCGCCAGTATTCGATCCTGTCCGCCGATGGTTACGCGCTTAACAAATACTTCATGCCAGCGCAGACTGCCATCTTTGCTCTTGCCGTGCCATTCGATGCGCAGCTCCTCCCCGGCAGCCGCACGTCTGATCAGTTCCATCGCGTCTTGCTGGGTATAGGGCCGCTCGCCGGTACCGAGAGCACCGACGTCGATGTACCGGAACTCCTCGCGGGTATAGCCGAAGGTGGCGCAGGCTTTGGGATTGACGTCCACAATGGCGCCGGTCTCGATGTCGTGGACGAAAATCGAGTCCTCGGCGGCGTCGAAAATCGCCCGATAGTTTGCCTCCGACACCCGCAGTGCCTCGTCGGAGCGCTTGCGCTCGGTGATATCGGTGGCAATACCGCAAACGGCATAGGCCACACCGTTCGCGTCATGCAACGGGAATTTGATCGAGATGTAGGTATGCAAGCCGTCGTCCAGCGGCGCGGTCTCCTCGAACTCGATGGGTGCGTTGCGCTCGAGTACGAGCAGATCGTTCGCACGAAATACGCGCGCGATCTCTTCAGGGAGAATCTCGTGATCGGTCTTTCCCGCCACCTCCGCCTGGCGACAATGGAAGAGATGCTCGAATTGCCGGTTGACGAACAGGAAGCGGCCTTCCGTGTCCTTGACGAAGACCACGGCTGTAGTGTTGTTGAGGATCTGCTGGAGGCGCGCTTCGCTGTTCTCCAGCGCCTGCTGCACGCGAGCGCGCTCGGTAATGTCCTTGCGTAGCCGGGTTTGCGTGTAGGCGACTTCGAGCGCCATGGCGTCGAAGGCGCGGCTCAGCCGACCGAGTTCATCTCCCCCCTTTAGATCGCTGCGAGCAGCGAGATTCCCAGCCGCGAGTTGCTCGGCGGCGCGCACCAGCCGTGCGGTGCGACGGGTCAGGAGAAAATGAAACACCAGCCACATCGCCAGGGCGAGCGCCGTCACCCACCCCGCCCAGTAAAAAGACTGGCGCAACACCTGCGTTCGCGCCTCCGACCTGGAGCGGCTGAGATCGTAGGCGAGGAACAGGCTCCCGGTTCGCGACGGTCGCAGCTCGTCGTGCTCGCTGCCCATCAGCACCCCGGCGTCGGCGAGCAAGGCGATGTGGTCCTCGTCGATGTCTATCCGCGCGGGGCGCCCGCGAGCGGTTCTAACCCCCTCGTCCCGATCGAATTGCGGCAGGACGTCTGCGATGTTCCGCCCGAGCCAGGCACGCCGCGTCGCCGCGGTGACGATGTTCCGGTCGTCCGTCAAGGCGGCAAAAACGTAGTCGTGGTTGTGCGCCAGCACGGCGATCTCGTGCTGCGCCGCGGCCTCGTCGCCCTTGAGCAGCAGATACTCCAGGGTGCTCTGCAGGCGCGACATCTCCTGGGCCAGGCGCTTGCGGGTATCGTCGTCCGCCGCGCGTTCGGCCTGAGGCACGTGATACAAAAGATTCACCGCGCTCAGCGCCGCGGCGAAACCCAGCAGAATGAGCGGGACCGTGAGCTTGAGCGACGTAGGAAAACGGAAGCTCACGGCGGGAGGTTCGCCAGCGGCCCCGGCGCGAGCACGCTCTCGATTTCGAGCGGCGCACGCAGCAGCTTGGCATCCAGCATCAAGGCCATGAGCCGGCGTCCGCTCAGGGCCAGCTCCGGCTTCGCCCCTCCGAGCATCTTGAGGTTCTCCTCGCGGGACGGAATGTGCAGGCCTTTCAGGGTCTTCAGGAACTGCTCTCCGGTCGTCTGCTGGCGTATGCCCATGCGTCGCGCCGCGTCCTTGGGCTCGCGCTCCAGATAGTCGATCGCGGCGAGCCAGCCGACGAGCAGCGCCTGTACCGCCTTGGGCTGCCGGTCGAGGACGCTCGCCCGCACTGCCACCAGATCGACGATCTCGCCGGGAATCTGCGTGCTGTCGAACAGCGTCCTCGCGCCGGCGCGAAGCAGCTGATCGCGATAGGGGTCGAAGGTGACGGCGGCGTCCACCTGGCCCTTCACGAACGCGCCGGGCTGCTCGTTCGACTCCAGCGGCACGACCTTGACGTCGCTCGCGCGCATTCCGTTGAGCACCAGGGCCCGGCTCAGCACGAACGCGCCCAAGGCGCCGTTTTCAACGGCGACCCGCTTGCCCTTGAGGTCCTTCATGGTTCGCATGCCGGCGCGCCCTACGACCGCGTCGGCCCCGTGAGACACGTCAACCACCAGGATGATCCGCGGCTGCAGCCCGTCCGCGGCGAGTCCGAACAACTCATCCAGGCTGATCACCATGCCGTCGATGGCCTGGTTGCGGAAGGCGCGCATGACTTCGCTCGCCGACGGGTACTCCACGAGCTGGATCGCCTTGGGGTTCAGATGACCCAGGTCCCGTGCCAGGTAAAGCGGTTCGCATCCGATCCAGACGTTGGTGCCGATGCGCAGCACGGATTCCGGCTCGCGCACGCAACCCAGCAGAGGGAGCGCGAGCGCAAGGCATGCAAGAAGACGCAGGTGCTTTCCTGCACGGAGCCAGGTCTTCATTTCGCCTTCAGCCCTCACCCGGGACGAAGATATAGCCTTCGCTGCGTACGGTCTTGATGTATTGCGGATGCGCGGGGTCGGGTTCGATCTTTTTGCGCAAGCGCATGATGCGCAGATCCACGCTGCGGTCGAACGGGTCCCAATCACGTCGCTGGGTGAGGTTCACGATGTGTTCGCGAGAAAGCGCCCGGTTGGGGTGTTCCGCAAGCGCCCTCAGCAGATCGAACTCGAGCGGGGACATCGACACTTCCCCGCCGTTTTCGTCGGTGAGCCGGTGCGCGGCGAGATCGAGCACGCATCGCCCGATACGCACCCGCTCGGCGCCGAGATCGGCGCGCCTCGCCGAGGAGGTGCGGCGCAGCACGCTCTTGACGCGGGCGAGCAGCTCACGCGGATCGAAAGGTTTGGTGACGTAGTCGTCCGCGCCCATCTCGAGGCCCACGATGCGATCCACGACTTGAGCGGCGGAAGTCAGCATGACGATCGCGATCCCCGTGTAGCGCTCGCGCAGATGCCGCGCGAGACTCAGGCCGTCCTCGCCGGGCATGTGGATGTCCACCAGCGCCAGGTCGATCGGGTGCTGGGCGGCAATCTCCCGCGCGGAGTCGGCGCTCTCAGCGCCGATCGCCGCGTAGTCATGGGCGATGAAGTATTCCTCCAGCACCTCGCGTACGTCCGGCTCGTCATCGACGATCAGGATCGTGGCCTTTTGACTCATGGACGTGCCCTCTCCTATGGCCCTTGGAAATCCGGGCGATAGCCCCGCGGCGGACGGACGAATCATACAGCGGCTGCGTTGCGGTGTGCCGGGGTTTCCGGGCGCGTGAAACAAACGAAACAAAAATGGGCCCCCGCTGAAATTTCGCTGACGCAGCCGCCCATTAGACTGCGCAGCAGTTTCCTGCCTGGCGGAGATGCTTTTGCGTTAGTGCGATTCAGTCGGTAGTTCCCGGGCCTGCCGGATATTGCGGCCCGGCGAACCTTCAGTTTCCCTCTAAACACCAAGGAGCACAGCCATCACTCGTACCTATTCGTATCGTCCAGTCCGCTTCTTTCAGACC
>DATDGA010000124.1:0-26245 GCA_036522335.1 Burkholderiales bacterium | reverse complement strand
GCTGCCGTGCCTGAGCCTCTATCCGCCCAATCCGGTCCAGGACGAGGAGGGCCGGCGGAAGCCGCTGGACCGTGCCGAGTTCGATGCATTCCAGGCGCTGCTCGAGCGCTTCGGCGACGCCGATCATCTGCGCACCAAGCGCGAGGTGACGGCCGCGATCCGGGCGGGAACAGAACCGGATCCGCCGGCCTACTCCACCCGGAGGGAACGCGCCGCATGCCGCATCGCGCTCCGGCAATTGCGAAAGCTCGACGGAGTCTCGCCGGTGCTGGAGCGATGGCTGCGCGAATTGGACATCGCGTCGGCAGAGGAGAGGGCCGGAGCACACTAGCATCCCGGGCTGATCCCGCGCCCGGCGTCCCTACTGGAGAATCGCCTTTACCTTCTCCCAGTCGTTGGGACACAGCGCGAGCATCCCAGCCTTGTCTGCGTCGAGCACGGAGTAGTCGACCGCCAGGAACTCGCGCACGATCTCATCGAGGTGCTCGTGCAGGGTGCGCGATGCCGGATCGAGGCCGCGCACCACCCCGAGGCCGGTCGGTGCGGTGGCGATCACGTTGACTCTCAGGTCGGGGCGATACTTCCTCAACAGCAGAACGAGCCGCCAGATATCGCCGCTCCAGAACGTGGTCCGGCGTTCTCTCTCTGCGGTGAGGCGGGAAAAGGGATAGCAGTCGTGTATCAATATCGTCGATTGCGGAGAGGCACGCTTCTCGACGTTGATGAAGTCCCGCAGCGCGAACTCGAAGTGGTGCATTCCGTCGATGAAAGCGAGGTCGACGGGCAGGCCGCCCAGTTCGGCGTGGACATCGTGAGCCGCGAAGAAGTCGTCGCTCGTCGTGGTGCAGATCTTCGTGCGCGGACCGAGCGGCCTCGCGATCTTGGGCTCGGGGTCGACGCCGATCGCGCGCGTTTCGGGCTGAGCGAGCGCGATCGAACTGCCGTCCGCGACTCCGATCTCGAGGTAGGTGCGCGGCCGCAGATGGGAATGGATCATGGAGAGCACATCGAGATAGTAGGCGCCGGGGAGCTCGAGACGGGCGAGCACGTCGTGCGCAGGGTGGAAGTTGGGAGCGAGCGCGAGCGCGGCTTCACAGGCTTGGCGGACCCGGTCGTATTCTCCCACCTTCCAGTGCACCACCGCCGCATCGAAATGGTATTGCGGATTTCCCGGCTCGAGACGGCACATGTGATGCAAGTGCTCGAGCGCCTCGCGGTAGCGCCCCGCTTGGAAAGCGATCCCCCCCAGATATTTGTGCGCCTGGACCTGTTCCGGATCGGCGTGCAGCGCTCGCGAGAAATGTTCCGCAGCAGCAGGATGGTCACCTGCATCGAACGCCGCAACGCCCGCCGAGAAAGCACTCTGGTCTGCGTGCGAGTCGCTTCCTCGCGTGAATAGATCTTTCAGGGCCCGGACCAGCATAAGGCTCATAGCTTAGCCCAAAGATGAGAATCGTTGCACGAACCGGCGAATCGGGCCAAAATCCCTTCTGTTCAATTACATAGGCGGCGACCGCGGTCGCGGTCTCGTCCATGAAGTCAGCAGCGATCAGAGCGAAGTTCCTGAGATTTTTCGAAGAACGGGCCCATACGATCGTCGCATCGAGTCCGCTCGTGCCGGCCAACGATCCGACCCTGCTCTTCACCAACTCCGGCATGGTGCAGTTCAAGGACGTGTTTCTCGGCAGGGAAACGCGGGCGTACAAGCGGGCGACTAGCTCTCAGAGGAGTCTGCGTGCGGGCGGCAAGCACAACGATCTCGAGAACGTCGGCTACACCGCCCGTCACCATACCTTCTTCGAGATGCTCGGCAACTTCTCCTTCGGCGACTACTTCAAGCGCGACGCGATCCGATTTGCCTGGGATCTCCTGACCAAGGTGTACAAGCTGCCGCCCGAGAAACTCTGGATCACCGTCTACCAGACCGACGACGAAGCCCATGGAGTCTGGACGCGGGATATCGGCGTGCCGGGTGAGCGCTGCGTTCGCGTCGGCGACAAACCGGGAGGAGGTTCGGACAACTTCTGGCAGATGGCGGACACCGGTCCGTGCGGCCCGTGCAGCGAGATCTTCTACGACCACGGGCCGGGAATCGCCGGCGGTCCTCCCGGATCGAAAGACGCCGACGGGGACCGCTACGTCGAGATCTGGAACCTCGTCTTCATGCAGTTCAACCGCGACGAGGCGGGCAAGCTGCATCCGCTGCCCAAACCCTCGGTGGATACGGGTATGGGCCTTGAGCGCATCGCGGCGGTATTGCAGGGCGTGCATTCCAACTACGAGATCGACCTGTTCCGGGACCTGATCAAGGCCGCGGCGCGCGAAACGGGGACGAAGGACCTGGGGAACAACTCTCTCAAGGTGATCGCCGATCACATCCGCGCCTGTGCGTTCCTGATCGTGGACGGCGTGATCCCGGGCAACGAGGGGCGCGGCTACGTGCTTCGCCGCATCGTCCGCCGCGCCATCCGCCACGGCTACAAGCTCGGCCGCAAGGAGGCGTTTTTTCACCGCCTCGTCGCGGACCTGTCGCGCACGATGGGCGAGGCCTATCCCGAGTTGCAGCGGGCGCAGGAGCGCGTCACCCAGGTGCTCAGGGCCGAAGAGGAGCGTTTTGCCGATACGCTCGAAAACGGCATGAAAGTGCTGGAAAGTGCGCTGCACCGCGAGGACCGAATGCTCGACGGCGAGACGGTGTTCCAGCTCTACGATACCTTCGGCTTTCCGGTCGATCTGACCGCGGACATAGCGCGCGAGCGCGGAATCATGATCGACCACGCGGGATTCGAGTCGGCGATGGAGAGGCAGCGCGAACGCGCCCGCGCGGCGGGCAAGTTCAAGATGGAAACGGGCGTGGAATACTCCGGTCGCGTCACAGAATTCCGCGGCTACGACACGCTGGAGCTCGATGACGCCAAGATCGCCGCTATTTACAGGGAAGGGACTTCGGTGCCGGCCATCGCCGCGGGCGAGTCAGCGATCGTGGTGCTGGACAGCACCCCGTTCTATGCCGAGTCGGGTGGGCAAGTCGGCGATGCGGGCGAGCTGGTCGCGGCGGGCGGCACCTTCTCGGTTTCCGACACGCAGAAAATCCAGGCGGAGGTGTTCGGCCACCACGGCAAGCTCGCGACCGGCCGGCTCGCCGTAGGCGACAAGGTGGCCGCGCGGGTGGACACTGCGCGGCGCGCTTGCATCATGCGCAACCACTCGGCCACGCACCTGATGCACAAGGCGCTGCGCGAGGTGCTCGGACCGCACGTGCGGCAAAAGGGCTCGCTGGTGGATGCCGACAAGACGCGTTTCGATTTCTCGCACGATGCTTCAATGACCGACGCTGAGATCCGCCGCGTCGAAGGGAACGTCAATGCGGAGATTCTCAGGAATGAGGCGACTTCGGCACGCATCATGACGTTCGACGACGCGGTCAAGGGCGGCGCGATGGCGCTGTTCGGAGAAAAGTACGGCGACGAAGTGCGCGTGCTGGACATCGGCTCTTCGCGCGAGCTGTGCGGCGGCACGCACGTGGCCCGCACCGGGGACATCGGCTTTTTCAAGATCACGTCGCAAGGTGGCGTCGCGGCGGGCGTGCGCCGCGTCGAGGCGACCACCGGCGAGGGCGCGCTGGAATGGGTCCAGAACATGCAACGTGAGGTGGAGGAACTGGCCCTTGAAGCAGGATACAAGGGTGCGTCTCTGGATGTCCTGAAGGAGAAGTTTCTCGCGCTCCAAGCGTCGGATAGGCACAAGGAAAAAGAGCTTGCGCGCCTGAAGTCAAAAATGGCTTCTTCGCAGGGCGACGACTTGGCGGCGCAGGCAGTCGAGGTCAAAGGCATCAAGGTGCTCGCGGCGGCGCTCGACGGCGCCGACGCAAAAGCTCTGCGTGAGACGCTTGACAAGCTGAAGGACAAGTTGAAATCCGCCGCGATCGTCCTCGGCTCGACCGAAGGCGGGAAGGTGAGCCTGATCGCCGGCGTCACGGCTGACTTTACCGCGAGGCTCAAGGCCGGCGAGCTTGTCAATTTTGTCGCCGAGCAGGTGGGCGGGAAGGGCGGGGGCCGGCCGGATATGGCCCAGGCCGGAGGCACCGACCCATCGAAACTGGCGGGGGCCCTGCAGTCGGTCAAGGGTTGGGTCGAGCAGCACCTGTGAGAGGTCCGCGGTTCTTCGCAGCCGAGGATGCCGCTTCACCATGAAGTATCCTGAAGTATCCTCAGGGAGAGTAAGTCATGAAAATCATAGCGGTCCTGATCGGAATTGTCGTCGTGGTCGTCGCCGGATATGTCCTGTTCGTGTTCAACTGGAGCTACTCGGAAGGCGAGCGTGCCGGGTGGGTTCAGAAACTCTCCAGCAAGGGGTGGCTGTGCAAGACCTGGGAAGGGGAAATGGCGATGGTGTCCATGCCAGGCTCGATGTCCGAGAAATTCCTGTTTACGGTTTGGGACGATGCAACCGCCGAACAGATCAGCAAGCTGATGGGCAAACGCGTTTCGCTCCACTACGAAGAAAAGGCCGGGATTCCGACGAGTTGCTTCGGCGAGACCCGGCACTACGTAACCAAGATCACCGCGGTTGAAGAGACTCCGCTCGCGCCTGGAGTCGTCGTGCCGGTGCCGCAGACCCCCGCAGCACCGTCGGCGCCGACCAAGCAATAGGCACCAGAGACGGCAGTGGGTGGAGCAGCGGCTTTAACAACCGGCCGCGCATAGAGCCGCGGCCTGTTTCAAAACCCCGACCGACGCTCACGCGTTGCGGTTCCCCGGCTGAAGCAGGCAGCTGCCGCGTCTAGAATCCGATGCGCTGCTTTTTCGGCGAGCGGACGTCGCCGATGTCGGACGGGTCGATTTCGTTGCGGCCCGCAAGCTTGGCGTTGCCGAACGCGTTCATGATGGCGCGGCGCATTTCCCGTGGTGAGAGTTCCGCGAACCGGTCCTGCACCTCCAGCGCGAGCCTGTCCGGGAAGGCCCTGCCCCAATCGTGGCTGCCGCGGATCTCGCCGTAGATCGCCTGCGCGACGCGGGCGGAGCCGTCCCGATCGGGCGAGGCGACCTCGTAGACGTTCATGCGGTCGAGGATCGGGTCCGGGATCTTGGATTCGTCGTTTGCAGTGGCGATCCACACCACGCCCGAGGCATCGATCGGGATCTCGACGAACTCGTCCACGAACTCGGCCGCCGTGTCGCGCTCGAGCAGCATGTACAGCGCGCCCAGCGGATCGTACTGATTGCCGCTGCCCGCCTTGTCGAGCTCGTCGACCATGATCACCGGGTTGGCGTAGGTGCCGTTCAGAATGGTCTCGAATACCTTTCCGGGCTTGGCGTTCTTCCATTGCGATGAAGCGCCGGAAAGGACCCAACCCGCGGTCATCGAGCTCATCGAGCACAGGCCGAAGCCCGTGGACAGGAGCTGCGACAGGCGCCGGCCGAAATAGGTCTTGCCGATTCCCGGCTCTCCGAGCAGCAGGATCGGCGGCAACTCCAGGCAGTCGTTGGACGAAGCGCACAGCGCGATGTGCTTCTTGACGTCGTCCAAGACTTCCGCGAAGTTGGGAAGTTCATCGTAGAGGCTTTCCATCGCCGGAATCCCGGAGGGCTTCACCGTGAGGCGGGTGCCGCCCGCCTTGATCATTTTTTCATAGGTGGACTTCAGCGCATCGCTCGCCGAGGCTGCAAGCTCCTGCAGCGCGCGGTCGACTTCCGCGACGTCGTAGACATCCTTGAATCCTCCGATCGGAATGTTGACAGCTGCTGTCGTCATTCTGGGTGCCTCCGCGACCACAAACTATCACGCAAGAACGATGCCCACAATCTATCTGGTATCTTCAACGGCTGCAGTTTCGCGGGGTTGACCGGGAGTTTTGGCACTCTCGCACCGCGTCTGCCAACGGCGTGACGTAGTTGGCGTTCGGAGCAAATGTACGAGGTGGTATTGCGGGCCCGATTCGCAGCACCGAACGCGAGTGGTTCCCCGCTGACCCCCCGTGGAACTATTCGGGTAAAATTCCAATTTTTCAGCTCCTTAGAGAATGCCTAGCGCGCCGGCGACAGCCATGCACTTCAAAGTCGACGACACCAGGATCCGGGAAATCAAGGAACTCGCGACGCCGGACCACCTGCTGCGCGAATATCCCCGCACGGAAAGAACCGAGGAACTGGCCTATCACACCCGCCAGGCGATTCATCGCATCCTGCACGGTTCGGACGACAGGATGCTGGTCATCATCGGTCCGTGCTCGATCCACGATCCCAAGGCGGGCGTGGAGTACGCGCGGCGCCTGTTCGAAATGAAGAAAGAGCTCGAGCAGGATCTCGTGATCGTCATGCGCGTGTATTTCGAGAAGCCGCGCACCACCGTGGGCTGGAAGGGATTGATCAACGACCCCGAGCTGGACGGCAGCTTCCAGATCAACAAGGGGCTGCGCCTGGCGCGCGAACTGCTCATGGAAATCAACGAGTCGGGGCTCGCCGCGGGAACGGAGTTCCTCGACATGATCTCGCCGCAGTACTACGCGGATCTGGTGAGCTGGGGCGCAATCGGGGCGCGCACCACCGAATCGCAAGTCCATCGCGAGCTCGCCTCGGGGCTGTCCTGCGCGGTCGGGTTCAAGAACGGCACCGATGGCAACGTGCGCATCGCCGTGGACGCGCTGAAGGCGGCTCGCACGCCCCACCATTTTCTCTCGGTCACCAAAACCGGACATTCGGCCATCGTGTCCACGAACGGAAACGAGGACTGCCATATCATCCTGCGCGGGGGCAAGCACCCGAACTACGACGCGGCGAGCGTCGACGCCGCCGCGAAGGAACTCGCGACCGCGGGGCTCGAGCAGCGCCTGATGATCGACTGCAGTCACGCCAACAGCCAGAAGATGTATCAGCGCCAGGTCGACGTCGCGCGCGAGGTCGCGCGCCAGGTTGCTGCCGGCGAGGACCGCATATTCGGTCTCATGGTCGAGTCGCACCTCAAGGCGGGTCGGCAGGATCTGATCCCGGGCAAGACTCTCATATACGGTCAAAGCATTACCGATGCCTGTATCGGCTGGGAGGACAGCGTCCCGCTGCTCAGGAATCTCGCCGAAGCGGTGAGAAAGCGCCGGCTGGTCAAGTCCGAGGACTGATTGCGGAGTGGTTTTCCTCCTCAGTATTCGACACCGCCATCCTGCATTTGTGGTCGCTACGGCGTTTGGGCATAATCTCGCCCGTCACTGGCGCGGGATGCGAGTCCGCTCGCGCGGCCGCTCACCGAGGCGAATCCAAAATGGCTGAAACCGCGGAGCAAGCCCGTCTTGCACAACTGGAGTCGCTGGGCGACGCGACTCCGTTCGCCGACAGGATTCACGAGCTGATTACGTTCTCGCCGCTGTTCGAGAACTTCAATCTCGGGGAAATCCGGGCGCTGAGTGGATTCATGCACGTGTACCGGACCGAACCGGGCGCAGAAATCATCCGCGAAGGCGAAGCGGGGGATTTCATGGTTTTCTTGATCGAAGGCGGGATCGAGGTTTTCAAGCAGGATCGATGGAACGCGCCGCGGCTGATCGCGGTGATTGCGCCGGGGCAGTCGTTCGGCGAGATGTCGATGATCGACGGGGAGCCGCGCTTTGCGAGTTGCATTGCCGCGGATTCGTGCGTGATCTCGGTGCTCTCGCGGGACAGCCTGGCGCGCATCATTTTGGAGCAGCCCAGCCTCGGGGCGAAAATCCTCATGGAACTGGTGCTTATGCTGTCACAGCGCCTGCGTCTGACCAGCTCCAAGCTGCTTGGTTACATGGATAGGGAAAAGGCGTGATCGGGGAGCAGCGGGCCGCAGACCTGTGGCACAATACGCGGCCGGAGAGGAGGAGGGTGGAATGAAGATAACCAACGGCAAGGATTTCTGGGCCGGGGTGATGTTCGTCGCGTTCGGCGCGGCATTCATGCTGATCGCCCAGAACTACGCGATGGGCAACGCGGTGCGCATGGGGCCCGCCTATTTTCCGACGGTGCTCGGCGGGATCCTCGCCGTGCTCGGCGCAGTCGTACTGTTCCGGGGGTTCGTATCGAAGATCTCCAATCCGCTCGCCGTATTTCCGTTTCGGGCATGGCTTGTCGTCGGCGGGCTGATTCTGGGGGCCATCGCCTACTACACGCAGTTACCGCGCGATGCCGGAATGCTGGTGAAATTTGGCCACGAGATGCTTTCGGGCCTCGCCATCCTGATGCTCTTTGCGGCCTTCGGCGAGCGTTCGCTGTGGGTGGTCCTGTTCGCAGTCGTCGTATTCGGCTACGTGTTGAAGCCGCTCGGCCTGGTGGCTGCGACGGTGTTGCTGGTCGCCATCAGCGCCTGGGGCGGGCATGAATTCAAGTGGAAGGAAGTCACGATCATGGCTGCAGTCCTCGCCGCCTTCTCGGTGGCCTCGTTCGTCTACGGTCTGGGGCTGCCGATGAACATCTGGCCGAGCCTCTGGGAGTAGGGCGATGGAAGCACTCATTCACAATCTTGGCATCGGCTTCGGGGTTGCGCTCACTTTCCAGAACCTTTTCTACTGTCTGATGGGCTGCCTGCTCGGCACGCTGATCGGCGTGCTGCCCGGCATCGGGCCGGTGGCCACCATCGCCATGCTGCTGCCGGTCACGTTTACGCTCAACCCGACTTCCGCGTTGATCATGCTTGCCGGAATCTACTATGGCGCGCAGTACGGGGGCTCGACCACCGCGATACTGGTCAACATACCGGGCGAGTCATCCTCGGTCGTCACCTGCCTGGACGGCTACCAGATGGCCCGACAGGGCCGGGCCGGACCGGCGCTCGGAATCGCGGCGATCGGCTCGTTCTTCGCCGGATGTGTCGCGACCGTGATCATCGCGCTGTTCGCGCCGCCGCTCGCGGAGGTCGCGCTGAAGTTCGGACCGGCGGAGTACTTTTCGCTGATGGTGCTCGGCCTGATCGCCGCGACGGTACTCGCGCACGGCTCGCTCATCAAGGCGATCGCGATGGTGATCCTGGGCCTCTTGCTCGGCCTGGTCGGTACGGACGTGAACTCCGGCGTGGCGCGTTTCAGTTTCGGCGTTTCGGAACTCTCGGACGGAATCGGCTTCGTCTCGGTGGCGATGGGCGTGTTCGGCTTCGCCGAGATCATCGCCAACCTCGAGCAGAAGGAGCACCGCGAGATCTTCGTCAAGAAGGTGAGCAATCTGCTGCCTTCCCTGCAGGACTTCAAGGATTCGTGGGCGTCGATCCTGCGCGGTACCGCTCTCGGCTCGTTCCTCGGCATTCTGCCCGGCGGAGGCGCGCTGCTCGCCTCGTTCGCCGCCTATACCCTGGAGAAGAAGGTCTCGAAGAACTCCGCGAACTTCGGCAAGGGCGCGATCCAGGGCGTGGCGGCGCCCGAGTCGGCGAACAACGCCGGCGCCCAGACTTCCTTCATCCCGCTGCTCACGCTCGGCATCCCGTCAAATCCCGTGATGGCGCTGATGATCGGCGCGATGATGATTCAGGGCATCGCGCCCGGGCCGCAGGTGATGACCGAGCGGCCGCAACTCTTCTGGGGAATGATCGCCTCGATGTGGATCGGCAACCTGATGCTGGTGGTGCTCAACCTGCCCTTGATCGGAATGTGGATCAAGCTGCTGATGGTGCCCTACCGGATACTCTACCCGTCGATATTGGTCTTCTGCTGCATCGGCGTCTACAGCATCTCGAACAGCCCGTTCGATGTCATGCAGACGGCGGCGATGGGCGTAGTCGGCTATATCTTCGTGAAGCTCGAGTGCGAGCCGGCGCCGCTGATCCTCGGTTTCATCCTCGGACCGCTCATGGAGGAAAACCTGCGCCGCGCGATGCTCCTGTCGCGCGGGGATCCGCTGGTGTTTTTCCAGCGCCCGATCAGCCTCACCATGCTTCTCATAGCGGCTTTTCTGCTGGCCGTGGTCGTGGCGCCTACGGTGCGCAAGAAGCGCGAGGAAGCTTTCGTCGAGGCTTGAGCGCCTGCTGCGGGGCGGGTTCGCTAGCGGTTCTTGCCCTGCTGCCAGAGCACATCGCCGCGGCCGCCCTCGCGGTTCAGGACGCGGCCGAGAACGAAAAGCAGGTCCGATAGCCGATTCAGATAGACCCGCGCCGGGTCGGCAACTTTTTCCGAAGACGACAGGGCAACTATCGAGCGCTCGGCGCGCCGGCACACCGCGCGCGCCAGATGCGCGAGGCCCGCGGCGCGCGTCCCGCCCGGGAGGATGAATTCCTTCAGCGGTGGCAACACGGAGTTGAACTCGTCGAGCAGCGTCTCGAGCCGCTGCACCTGGCTTTCGGTCATGGTCGCCCGGCCTGGAATCGAAGTGTCCCCGCCCAGATCGAACAAATCGTGCTGGATATTCTCGAGAACCGCGCGTATTTTTTCGGGAATCGGCTCGGCGAGCAGCACGCCGATCGCGGAATTCAGCTCGTCGATCTCGCCGAGGGTGGCGACGCGCGGACTGTCCTTGCGCACTCGCGAACCGTCGCCCAGACCGGTGTCTCCGCTGTCGCCGGTGCGGGTGTAGATCTTCGACAGGCGGTGCCCCATGAGCGCGCACGTCTTTTCAGGGAGCCGTAATATAGCACGCGGTGTGCACCGCTCATGAGCGAGCGACGCGCGTAACATCCGAAAGCGCTTGCCAGTTTTCCCACGCGGTGCTATCGGTAACGAAGTTGGTGAAGCCAAAGGAGACTGCCATGATCCGCAAAGTGACGTATTTCTCGATGAAGGTGCCGAACCGCCCGGGTGTCGGCGTGCAAATGCTGAAATCGATCGCAATGGGCAAGCACAATCTGCTCGCCTTCACCGGGTTTCCCCAGGGCGGCAAGGCGCAGGTCGATTTCGTTCCCGCCAATCCGGTCGAATTCGCCAAGGGGGCGAAAAAGCACGGCGTGAATCTGGGCAAGCGGAAAACGGCATTCCTGGTGCAGGGCGAGGACCGCGTCGGCGCGCTCCTGCGCGTTCTGGACAAGCTCGCCAAGGCGAAAATCAACATGGTGGCGATGGACGCGGTGACCGCGGGCAGCCGCCGCTTCGGAGCAATCTTCTGGGTGAAGCCAAAGGACATCGCCCGAACGTCGAGACTGCTCGGCGCGAAATAGAGGCCGGACAGCCACGGGTGCCTTCAGCGCGGGGGGGTGTTGGTCAGCCCGCCCCACAAAGGCGAGGCGAGATCGTCGGCCAGCAACCAGGCGATGAGCATTACACCGACGACCGCGACGAGGTACTCGGCAACTTCGATCCAGAGGTGACGGTCGATGACGGGGTGATCCATGCGCACGCCCTGACTATGTCATCAGCATAGTACGGCCCGCCTGCGAAGTGAAGCGCGTTTCTCCAGTGAAGAGCGCCAAATGCACGCTTCGAGGGGCATCCTTACAAAGGAAGCGGGTTTACCCTGACAGATACGAAGCGCGCCGAGTCGAAGAGCGCGGGCATGGGCTCTACACGGCCCCCGTTTTCTTCAGGAGGGCGGCAATTGCTTCGGCGAGCCGCGCGTAACCCGCAGCGTTCGGATGCGCGAGGTCGGACTTCAGCGCGTTGTCCGTGAGGATCTTCTTGAGCGCCGTCGCCTCGTAGGGCAAACGGAATTCCCTTGCGATGTCCGCGTAGAAGCCCGCGGGTGAGGGCAGCAATCCAGGCTTGGGCACGCCGACCAGCACTACCTGGGCGCCTTGCGCCTTGGCGAGCCGCACCATGCCGCGGATGTTGTCGGCCGCCTGTCCATCGTCCAGCTTTTGCAGGAAATCGTTTCCTCCCTCGCACAGGATGACCAGCTGCGGCTTTGCCTCTTCGAGCGCCGCCGGCAAGCGCGCAAGTCCCGCCGCGCTCGTTTCTCCCGGCACACCCGCCGATACGACCTTGCGCCCGATCAGGACCTCCAGCCGCGCCGGATAACTTTCGCTCGCGTTGGCGCCGGTCCCGAACGTCAGGCTGTCGCCGAACGCGAGCACCACCGCGTCGGGCGCAAGCGGGGGGAGCTTGGGCTGTCCGCCGCAGGCGGCAAGCAGTGCAAGCAGAAGCGGCGCAGCGCGGCGGAGTATCAACTTGTGTCCTTCGGACCAGGCACGCTCGCGCATTCCTCGAAAATACGCGCGCGGCAGGTCGCGCAGATCGATTGATCGAGCCGGGTGAATACTCCGCCGATTGCCTCACGCTTGCCGCGGAAAATGTTCTCGCGGCCGAACTCCGCGACATAGCCGCCGTGCTCGAACGCCTCCTCCACAGGCTTTCTCAGGCTGTAGAAGTACAGGTTTCCGCCGAGCGCGCGGCGCCGGCGCGCCTCCTCCGCGAGCAACTCGGCCCCGGCCATATCGACGAAGTTGATGCTCTTCGACATCAGCAGCAAGTGCTTCTGGCCGGGACTGTGCTCGCGCAGAGTGTCCAGGTGCCGCTCGACGTGGCCTACCGCGCCGAAATAGATCGAGCCCTCGATGCGCAGGATCTTGAGCTGAGGGCATTCGAGGAGGCCGTCTTCGACCTCGGTCATCTTGCGCTCGGTATGGCGCGGGTCGGGCACGAGGCTCCGCATGATCGGGCGCGAAGTTCGGTTGAGGAAGAAGACCAGCGAGACCAACACGCCGACGAGTATCGCGAACTCGAGGTCGAGCAGAAGGGTCGCAAAGAAGGTGACCGCGAGCACCGCGCTTTCGCCCCGGCTGGTGGAAAGAATCTTCCGGATGCGCGGCAATTCGATCAGGTTCCAGGCCACGAGGAAGAGGAGTCCTGCCACAACCGCGATCGGCAGGTAGGCAACGAGCGGTGCGACCGCGAGCAGCACCAGAACCAGGAACAATGCAGCGAATATCGCCGACATCGGCGTTTTCGCGCCCGCCTCGTAGTTGATGCCGCAGCGGTTGGCAGAGGCACTCGTCGGGAAGCCCGAGAAGAAGGCTGCGGCGATGTTGGCAAGGCCCTGCGCGACGAATTCCTGGTTATCGTCGAGGCGCTGCCCAGACTTGAGCGCGATGGCATGCGCGATCGAAAGCGCCTGCGTGAGCGACACCAGCGCTACTGCAATGGCGCTCGGCAGAAGGCTTTGCAGCGTTGCCGCCGAGACATCGGGATATGAAAACGGCGGCAACGCGACGGGCAGGGGGCCCAACGTGCGCAGGCCGGTGCGTTCCGCCCCGAGCGCTTGATTGAGTAGGAAGGCCACGATGCTTCCCAGAACCATCGCGGTCAGCATCGGCGGGATCCTCGGCAGCACGCGATGTGAAAGCGCCCCGATGGCGACTGTCGCCCCCGCCACCAGCACGACCCACGGTCGCGTCTCGCCGAGACGACCGAATGTCCCCACCACCAACTCCTTGAAACCTGCCGGGGCGGAAATAATGCCGAGAAAATTGCCGAGCTGGCTGAGAAAGATGAATACGCCGAGTGCTGCGGTGAAGCCGACCACCACCGAACTCGACATGAACTTCACGAGGGACCCGAATCCGAGCAGCCCCAGCGCCAGCATGATGATCCCCGACATGAGCGCGAGAGTCAGCGCGAGGTCGATGTAGTGCGGCGTCATCGGGATCGCGAGAGGGCTGAGCGTGGCAAACACCATGAGCGACACCGGATTGGTCGGCCCGGCGACCGTGTGCAGCGACGAGCCGAACAGCGCCGCGACCACCGTCGGCACCATTGCGCAGTACAGGCCGTACTCGGGCGGAAGCCCGGCGAGCGTGGCGAAGGCCACGCCCTGCGGGAGCACGACGATGGCGCCGACCAGGCCGGCGAGCGCGTCGGCTTTCAGCGTCGAGGGATCGACCCGCGGCCACCATCTGAGAAACGGGAACAGACGCTGCGAGAGCGGGGTGATCGAAGCGGTCGAGGGCGTCACGTCGGGATGAAGACCGGAGTCCCTATGGTACCAAACGCCGTCGCCACGCTCCCTGCGTGATATCCTGTGCCGCTTTTCGCTCGGGAATTCCCATGCCTGATCTGCGCAAGCCCAGCCCCGCCGTCATGCTCGTTTGCGCGAGCCTGATCCTCACACTCTCGCTCGGCACGCGCCACAGCTTCGGGCTTTTTCTCCAGCCGATGAGCATGGACAACGGCTGGGGGCGCGAGGTGTTCGGTTTTGCCGTGGCGCTGCAAAACCTGCTGTGGGGCATCTCGCAGCCGTTGACCGGCATGCTCGCAGACCGCTTCGGTGCGCGGCGCGTACTCCTTGCGGGAGGGTTGCTGTACGCCCTGGGTCTCGTGTTCATGGCGAACTCGACCACCGCGCTGGGCTTGACGCTCGCGGTCGGCATCTTTGTCGGCATCGGCATGAGTTGCACCAGCTTCAACATCGTGTTTGGTGCGCTGGGGCGCGCTTACCCGGCCGAGAAGAGGAGCGTCGTGCTCGGCATCTCGAGCGCGGCGGGCTCCTTCGGCCAGTTTGCCCTGTTGCCCCTCGCGCTCGTCCTGATCTCGGGCTACGGGTGGTATTCCGCGCTGATCGCGCTGTCGCTGCTGGTGGCTGTGATGATGCCGGCCTCCTTCGGCGTAACCGACAAGGGCTACCACGGTACGCACGCCGCCGGCGCGGGCGTGTCGCTCAAGGAAGCGCTCGCCGAGGCCTTCCGCCACAAGGGCTTCTGGCTGCTCGGTGTGGGCTACTTCGCCTGCGGCTTTCAGGTCGTCTTCATCGGCACGCACTTCCCGGCTTTCCTCATGGACCAGGGACTCACCGCCCGCGACGGGACTATCTGCCTGTCGCTCATAGGCCTGTTCAATATTTTCGGTTCCTACCTGGCCGGGCAACTGGGCGGCCGCTTCTCCAAGACCTACCTCCTTTCCGGCGTCTACGCCGCGCGCGGGGTCGCGATCGCACTGCTGATCGCGTTTCCTCTCACGCCGATGTCGGCTTACCTGTTCGCTGCGACGATGGGTTTCCTCTGGCTCGGAACGGTACCGCTCACCAACGGCGTGGTCGCTGGAATTTTCGGCGTGAAGCACCTCGCCATGCTCTCTGGGTTCGTCTTCTTCTTCCACCAGCTCGGCAGCTTCTTCGGCGGCTGGCTCGGCGGCTACCTTTTCGACCGCACCGGCTCGTACCAGCTCGTATGGCTGATTGCGATCGGACTGTCGGTGATTTCGGTCGTCGTCAATTTGCCGATCGACGAGCGGCCGGTGAAACGGACGGGGGAGCCGGTTGCCGCATGACGACCGCTCTTATTTCAGGATTGGTATCTGCGCCCGACGGAGCTGCGTGCAATTCGTGATCGCAGACGCGGACCCCAAACAATCACGAGACGGAGGTTTGAGTTTCGCTCCGAAGCGGAGATATCCTTTCGCTCATAACGGAGCCAATGATATGCACAACGAATTCACCGCAGTGATCGAGCGCGACGGCGATTGGCATATCGCCTACTGCCCGAAATCCCGGGAGCGAACGGCCAGGGCCGAACGAAGGAAAAGGCGAAGCAAAGTCTCGCTGAAGCGATCGCGTTGATCCTCGAGGATCGAAGCGCTGACGGTGGGTTAGCTGCTGCCGGAACACCGGAGTATCATTGACGCCGGTCTATCAGATTCGAAGTACAAGCTTATGAAACCATCGTCCGTGGTTCACTCTGACCCCGACATTCTTGGCGGTGCGCCGGTATTCATCGGGACGCGAGTCCCGCTGCAGGCGTTGATCGATTACCTTGAAGGAGGACACTCGATCGAGGAGTTTCTCGACGACTTCCCGACCGTTTCGCGGGAAGTGGCGATTGCCGCTCTCGAACAGGCAAAGGCCCACTTGATCACCGATGCGCGTGCTGCTTGACGAATGCGTGCCACGGGCGCTTCGAGATGAACTTCCCAGTCACGAGGTCAAGACAGTCGCAGAAGCGGGATGGGCGGGAGTCAAGAACGGACTTCTGCTTGAGCTCGCGGCAAAGAAATTTGACGTACTGCTAACGGTTGACCGCAATCTAGAGTACCAGCAGGATTTTTCCGGTCTTGCGCTTGCCGTCGTCGTCATCCATTCCCCGAGCAACGACATCGCTGATATTCGACCGCAGATGCCTGCGGCACGCGAAGCACTGACCAAGGCACAACCGGGGACGGTGACGCGTGTATCGAAATCCGGGTAAGGGCAATTCCCGGAACTCCGGCCATGCTGAAATTCAGCGCCAACATCAGCATGCTGTTCAAAGAGCTCGAGTTTCCGGAGCGCTTCGAGGCGGCGGCTCAGTCGGGCTTCAAGGGAGTGGAGATCCAGTTTCCCTATGCCTGGGACAGGAATCGGCTCGCGCAGATTGCGCAGCACGCTGGCCTCGAGGTGGTACTCATCAACATTCCCGCCGGCGATCCCGAGCAGGGCGATCGCGGTATCGGCTGTCTGCCTTCTCGTACCGGCGAGTTTCGAGACGCTGTCGGCAAAGCGATTGAGTACTCGAAAGCGCTTGGCTGCAAGCAGATGAACTGTCTTGCGGGCGTTGCACCGCCGAATGTTGACGAAGCGAAGCTGCGCGAGACTTACATATCGAACCTACGCTACGCGGCGGGGGAGCTGGCGCGCCACAGCATGACGCTTCTTATCGAGCCCATCAACACGCGGACGATTCCCGGGTTCTATCTGAACACGTCGGCCCAGGCGCTCGCGCTCATGGATGAAACTGGCGCCGCCAATCTCAAGTTGCAGTACGACCTCTTCCACATGCAGATCATGGGAGACGATCTCGCCAAGGCCGTAGCGGAGAATCTCGATCGAATAGGGCACATGCAGATCGCGGATGTTCCCGACCGGCACGAGCCCGGAACGGGCGAAATCGATTTTCCTCCTCTGTTCGATCTCATCGATCGGCGCGGCTACAAGGGCTGGATCGGCGCCGAATACGTTCCCGCGGGAAAAACCAAAGACGGTTTGGCGTGGGCGAAGAAATACTTGTAAGCTGAACGGGATGAACATCGCCGTCACCGGCATCAATTTCATCCGCCAGGCGGAAGTCGCCGCACGTCTGTGCCAATTGCTGCCCGCGGATGCGGTGCTGCACGCGGAAGAAGACACGCGCTCCTACGAATGCGACGGCCTCTCGGCCTACCGGCAGCTGCCGATGGTGGTGGTGCTGCCTTCGAACGAAGACCAGGTCCGCGAAGTGCTGCGCACCTGCCACGAGCTCAAGGTGCCGGTGGTCGCACGCGGCGCGGGCACCGGTCTTTCCGGTGGGGCGCTCCCCATGGGAGACGGCGTACTGCTGTCGCTTGCGAAAATGCGCCGTATCCTCGCGCTCGACCCGGTGGCGCGCACGGCCCGCTTGCAGCCGGGGGTCACCAATCTCGCGATCTCGGAGGCGGCCGCGCCCTACGGGCTGTTCTACGCCCCCGATCCCTCCTCGCAGATCGCCTGCTCGATCGGCGGCAACGTCGCCGAGAACTCGGGAGGCGTGCATTGCCTGAAATACGGCCTTACCGTGCACAACGTGCTGCGCGTGCGCGCGGCCACGATGGACGGCGAAATAATCGAATTCGGCAGCGAGGCGCTCGATGCGCCCGGGCTCGACGCTCTCGCGCTCATGATCGGCTCCGAGGGCATGCTGGCGGTGGCGACCGAGATCACGGTGAAGCTGTTGCCCCGCCCCGTGACGGCGCGGGTCATCCTGGCGTCGTTCGACGACGTGGAAAAGGCCGGCAACGCCGTGGCCGATGTCATCGCGGCGGGCGTCGTTCCTTCGGGCCTGGAGATGATGGACCGGCCGGCCGTGCGCGCAGTGGAGGAGTTCGTGCACGCCGGCTACGATCTGGAGGCGGCGGCGCTCCTTTTGTGCGAGGCGGACGGCATACCCGAGGAAGTCGAGGAAAGCATCGCCAGCATGAGCGAAGTGCTGCGGCGCTCGGGCGCGACCGCGATCCGCGTGTCGAACTCCGAGGCTGAACGGCAGAAATTCTGGGCCGGGCGCAAGGCCGCCTTCCCCGCGGTGGGACGCATCTCGCCCGACTACTACTGCATGGACGGGACCATTCCGAGAAAGAAATTGGGCGAGATACTGAAATTCATCGCGGCGATGGAGAAGAAATACGGCTTGCGCTGCCCCAACGTGTTCCACGCAGGCGATGGCAACCTGCACCCGCTGATTCTTTTCGACGCGAACGATCCGGGCCAGCTGGAGCGCACCGAGCGCTTTGCGGGCGAGGTGCTGGAGAAATGTGTCGAAGTCGGCGGTACCATTACCGGCGAGCACGGCGTGGGCGTGGAGAAAATCGACCAGATGTGCGTGCAGTTCGCCGCCGCCGAGATCGAGCGCTTCCAGGGCGTGAAGCGCGCTTTCGATCCCGGGGGTCTGCTCAATCCCGGCAAGAACATCCCGACCCTGCACCGCTGCGCCGAGTTCGGCCGCATGCGCGTGCGCGGCGGGCAACTGCCGCATCCCGAGCTTCCGAGATTCTAGACGTGCGCTTCGCCGGAAGGGTGCGGGTGCGTAGGCTTTCACCCGGACTGCTGCTCGGCATCTTCCTCTGTTCTGCGCCCGAGGCGTTCGCGATCGTGGACGAGATCCAGGTCTATACCGACGATCTCGACGCGCGCGGAGAGAGCAGCGTGGAGCTCCACCTCAACACCACGCCGAGCGGCAGGAGCACGCCCGATTACCCCGGCGACGTGCCGCCCTATCACGGAGTCCGGATCACTCCGGAGTTTTCCTGGGGACTGGGCCACGACTTCGACTGGGGCCTGTATCTGCCGACCGCGACGGACTCGCAGGGGAATTTCTATTTCGGGGGCGCGAAGCTGCGCGTGAAATGGTTGCCGGTACACGGCGCGGAGGGCCAGGGCGGCTGGTATCTCGGGATCAACAACGAGCTCTCAGACGTCACGAAGACCTTCTCCGACTCCCGCTGGAACGACGAGGTGCGCGTCATCGGCGGATACCGCGGCCGGGACTGGCTGATCGGGATGAATCCCATCTTCGGGTGGGCTCTGTCGCCGGGCTTTCGGGGGAGTCCCGAAGTCACTCTCGCCTGGAAGGCGATGTACGAGGTCGGGCGAGGTTTCGCGCTGGGTGCCGAGTACTACAACGACATCGGCACGCTCGCGAACCGGCTGCCGAGCGACCAGCAAGACCGCACGCTGTACGCGGTGATGGATATCGAGCGCAAGACCTGGGCGCTCAATTTCGGTGTCGGCCGCGGTCTCACTGCGGCGACCGACGACTGGACTGTCAAGGCCATCGTCGGGATTTCCTTCAACTGATGCGCGGGTGACGCGGAACGACGCAATGGACTCGGTGCTCGAGAAGATTTCAGAAACGGTGCGCAACGCGGGCCGATCGAAGCTTGCGCTGCGGCTTCGCGGCGGCGGAACCAAGGACTTTTACGGACAGGCGCTCGAAGGCGAAGCGCTCGATACGCGTGGCTACAGCGGCATCGTGACCTACGAGCCCTCGGAGCTCGTGATTACCGCTCGCTGTGGCACGAGGCTTGCTGAAATCGAGGCGGCGATGCGCGAACGCGGCCAGATGCTCGGTTTCGAGCCGCCGCATTTCGCTCAGTTTGGTTCAGGTGCGACGCTCGGCGGCATGGTCGCCGCGGGGCTTTCGGGGCCGCGCCGCCAGGCAGCGGGTGCGCTGCGCGACTTCGTGCTCGGCGTGAAGATCATGGATGGGCGCGGCGAAGTACTTTCCTTCGGTGGGCAGGTGATGAAGAACGTCGCCGGCTATGATGTCTCGCGCTTGATGGCAGGCTCGCTCGGCACGCTAGGGATTATCCTGGAGGCGTCGCTCAAGACGCTGCCGCTGCCTCTCGCGGAGGTGACGCTCAGGCTCGAGCTGCCCGAGGACAAGGCAATCGAGACACTCAACAAATGGGGTGGAAAGCCGCTGCCCATCAGCGCGAGCGCATGGACCGGAGGCGAGCTCGGCGTGCGCCTCTCGGGCGCGGGCGCCGCGGTGAAGGCGGCGCGAGAGAAAATCGGCGGCGAGTTCGTCGACGCCGCGCAATCCGGGCGCTTCTGGACGGGTATTCGCGAGCAGACCGATCCGTTTTTCAGGAACGAGGCGCCGCTGTGGCGCATCGCGATTCCTTCGACCACGCCGCCGCTCAAACTTCCCGGCGCGCCCCTGATCGAGTGGGGCGGAGGCTTGCGCTGGCTCTTTTCGCACGCCGACGCGCGCACCGTACGCGAGGCGGCGAAGCGCGCCGGCGGGCACGCGACGCTGTTTCGCGGCGGCGACAAGTCGGTCGGTGTTTTTCAGCCGCTCGCGCCGGCGCTCATGAAGATCCACAAAGAGCTCAAGCGCGAGTTCGATCCGCAGGGAATTTTCAACCGCGGCCGCATGTATCCGGACTTCTGATGCAGACCGCCCTGGCAGATTTCATCAAGGACACGCCTGAAGGCAGGGAGGCCGACGCCATCCTGCGCAAATGCGTGCACTGCGGATTCTGCACCGCGACCTGTCCGACTTACCTCCTGCTCGGGGACGAGAATGACGGCCCGCGCGGTCGCATTTACCTGATGAAGGAGACGCTCGAGGGCAAGGTGCCGAGCGAAAAGACCCGCCTGCACCTCGACCGCTGCCTCACCTGTCGCGCCTGCGAGACGACCTGCCCGTCGGGCGTGCAATACGGGCGCCTGCTCGACATCGGGCGGAAGCTGGTCGAGGAGAAAACGGCGCGGCCCGCTTGGGAGCGCGTCAAGCGACGCGCCCTCGCGGCAGTCCTGCCGCGTCATTCGCTGTTCGCCGCCCTGCTGACTCTCGGCCGGCTCGCGCGGCCGTTCCTTCCAGCCCGGCTCGCGGAAACGATTCCGCCCTCGGCAAGGAGCGCGAGCGCCTGGCCCGCGCCGCGCCACTCCCGGAAAATGCTGGCGCTCGCCGGCTGCGTGCAGCCTTCGCTCGCGCCCGACATCAACGCCGCCGCCGCGCGCGTGCTCGACCGCATCGGCATTTCGCTGATCGAAGCGAAAGGCGCCGATTGTTGCGGCGCACTGCGCTTCCATATCGGCTACCAGGAAGAAGGTCTCATCGACATGCGCGCGATGGTCGACCGCTGGTGGCCGATGATCGAACGCGGCGGGGTCGAGGCCGTCGTTATGACCGCGAGCGGCTGCGGGGCCGTCGTGAAGGAGTACGCGCATTTGCTCCGGAACGACCCTGCGTACGCCGCAAAGGCGGAGAAAATCAGCGCGATGACGCGCGACATCAGCGAGGTGGTCGATGCGGAGTACGCGCGCTTCGAACCGCTGCCCGGGAAGAAGGGCGACCGGATCGCGTTTCATCCGCCCTGCACCCTGCAGCACGGGCAGAACATCAAGGGCGTGACCGAGCGCGTGCTCGCGCGCGCAGGATTCGAGCTGACGCCGGTGCCCGACTCGCACCTGTGCTGCGGTTCCGCCGGCACGTATTCGATCCTTCAGCCCGAGCTCGCGGGGCGGCTGAAAAGAAACAAGCTCGCTGCGCTTGCGTCCGGCGAGCCCGAGCTGATCGCCACCGCCAACATCGGCTGCCTCATGCACCTGCAGAGCGGCACCGACCTGCCGGTGAGGCACTGGATCGTGGCGCTGGAAGAGCGCTTGAGTTAAGGCCTTGGCATTCGGAGCATCGCTTGGCGCGGCTGATAGACAACATCCCCGAGCGTCCGCCTAACCGCGACATCCGCCAGCTTGCGCGGGTGCTGCGGTTCCTCTGGCCGTACCGCGCTCGCATGGCGGTCGCGGGCGTCGCGCTGGTGGTCGCCGCGGGCTGCGTGCTCGTTCTGGGCCAGGGCCTGAAGCGGGTCATCGACGCCGGATTCGCCGGGAACGACACAGCCTCGCTCGACACGGCGCTCTTTGCCCTGCTCGCCATCGTCTGCGCGCTCGCTCTGGCGACCTATACGCGCTTCTACTCCGTGTCGTGGATCGGCGAGCGCGTTTCGGCCGACATCCGGCGCGCGGTGTTCGGGCACCTGCTGGAACAGTCTCCGGGATTTTTCGAGACCATGCGCACCGGCGAGGCGATCTCGCGCCTCACCAACGATACCGCGCTGCTGGAAGTCGTGATCGGCTCTTCGGCTTCGTTCGCATTGAGGAACACCCTCATCATGCTCGGCGCGCTGGTGATGCTGGCGATCACCAGTCCCAAGCTCACGGCCCTGGTCGTGCTCGGCGTGCCGCTGGTGATCGCGCCGATTCTGCTGTTCGGCCGGCGCGTGAGAAAACTCTCGCGCGCGAGCCAGGACCGGGTCGCCGACGTGAGCGCCTACATCGATGAGGCCTTGCACGAGATCCGCACGGTGCAGTCCTACAGCCACGAGGAAAAAGACCGGGAACGTTTCGGCGAGCGCGTGGAGCAGGCCTTCGGCACCGCGGTAAGGCGCATCGGCCAGCGGGCGCTCCTCGTCGCTTTGGTGATGCTGCTTGCCTTCGGCGCGGTGGGCGTCATCCTCTGGATCGGCGGGCACGACGTGCTCGCCGGGCGCATCAGCGCGGGCGAGCTCTCGGCCTTCGTGTTCTACGCGGTGCTGGTCGCGGGCGCGGTGGGCGCGGTCTCCGAGGTCGTCGGCGACCTGCAGCGCGCGGCCGGCGCGACCGAGCGCCTGATGGAATTGCTCGCGACCGAGCCCTCGATCCGCGCGCCGGGAAATCCGCAGGTCCTCCCCGAGCCTCCGCGCGGAGAAGTGAGCTTCGAGCGGATCACCTTTCACTATCCCTCGCGGCCGGACGTTGCCGCACTCACGGATTTTTCTCTCTCCGTCTCGCGCGGCGAGAGGGTTGCGCTCGTCGGGCCTTCCGGCGCCGGAAAATCCACCGTGTTCCAGCTCCTGTTGCGCTATTACGATCCAGATTCCGGCACGATCACGCTCGACGGCGTCGACCTGAAGCGCGCCGATCCCAAGGCGGCGCGCAAGCGCATCGCGCTGGTGCCGCAGGACCCGGTGATCTTCGCCGCGAGCGTCGCCGAGAACGTGCGCTACGGCCGCCCCGAGGCGGACGACGCCGAAGTGCGCGCCGCCTGCGAGGCGGCGTACGCCACCGAATTCATCGAGCGCCTGCCGGAAGGGATGAATTCATTTCTCGGCGAGCGCGGCGTTCGGCTTTCGGGCGGGCAACGCCAGCGCCTGTCGATCGCCCGCGCGCTGCTCGCCGACCGCGCGGTGCTGCTGCTCGACGAAGCGACGAGCTCGCTCGACGCCGAAAGCGAAAGCTACGTGCAGAAGGCGCTCGAGCACCTGATGCGTGGCCGCACCACGCTCATCGTCGCGCACCGGCTGGCGACGGTGAAGAACGCCGACCGCATCGTCGTCATGGACCAGGGCCGCGTGATCGCCGCCGGCACGCACGCGGAGCTGGTGCGCGAGAAAGGGCTGTACGCGCGGTTGGCCGAGTTGCAGTTCCTTGGGGAAATCTCTCCAGTCACTGTGGCCTGAAACGGACTTTGATCTGTAGTTCTCGCTTGTCTTGTTACAAAACGTTGGCACTTGTTGATAAGTGCCGACATTTTATGTATTCTCCGCGGCGTGCAATCGCCGAGCAATTCGTCGCTGATGCCGTAAAGCAGAGACAGTGGGCGAGCTTCGTCGCCAAGTCGGGCGTCGAGGCGCCTGCGCTTCCCGAGGTTGCGCAACTGATCGAGGTTTTTCTTTCCGCGCCCACTCTCGCTGCGCCACAATCGCGGGAATTCCAAGCAAAGTGGACCCCGCCCGGGCCGTGGCGGAAACACAAGGGCGCATTACGAATGCGATTCTCCATTCTGGCCGTGATGGCACTCCTCGCGGGCGTCGTCGTTCTGCCGGCGAACGCCGACACCCTGCGCATCGGCTCCAAGCGCTTTACCGAGTCCTACATTCTTGGTGAGGTGTTGAAGCGGCAGGTCGAAGGAATCACGGCGGTCGAGCACCGACCGGGCCTCGGGAACACGGGGATCGTTTTCGCCGCGCTCAAGGCGGGTTCGATCGACCTCTATCCGGAATATACCGGCACGATTGCGAAGGAGATCCTCAAGCTCGACGGCAAGTCGGATCTCGAGCGGATCAACCGCTCTCTTGCACCGCAGGGCCTTGGTGTCGCAGTACGGCTCGGCTTCAACAACACCTACGCGCTCGCGATGCGCGATGACCGCGCTCGGGAGCTCGGCGTCCGCACGCTCTCCGATCTCGCGAAGCATCCGGGCCTGAAGCTCGGCCTGTCGCAGGAATTCATAGCCCGCGAGGACGGCTGGCCGGGATTGAAGGCGGCGTATCGCCTGCCTTACGCAACGCCGTCGGGCCTGGATCACGGCCTCGCTTACGAGGCGATCGCCGCCGGCAAGATCGACGTCATGGACATCTATTCGACCGACGCGAAGATCGAGCGCTACGCTTTGCGCGTGCTGGAAGACGACCGGAAATATTTTCCGGGCTACGAGGCCGTGCTTCTCTACCGGCTCGAGGTGCCGAAGCGCTTTCCCGAAGCCTGGCACGCGCTCCAGGGGCTCGAAGGCAGGATCGACGAGCGGCGCATGATCCGCATGAACGCGGAGGCGGAGCTGCACGACAGGAGCTTTGCCGAAGCCGCGGCGCTGCTGGACGAGGGCGACGGAATGCCGATCTCCGCGCGGCGGACCTTTCTCGCCACGCTGTTCGGCCCGGATTTCTGGCGCCTCACCGGCGAGCACCTGCTGCTCGTATTCGTTTCGCTTGCCGCAAGCGTCGCGCTCGGCGTGCCCCTGGGCGTCGCGGCGGCGAAGCTGCCGAGGGCCAAACAAGTCATCTTCGGGATCGTGGGCGTAATCCAGACGATTCCGTCGCTAGCGCTCTTCGCGTTTCTCATCGCGCTGACGGGCACGATCGGCACCTGGCCTGCGCTGATCGCGCTTTTCCTCTACGCGCTGCTGCCGATCGTCAGCAATACGTGCACCGGGCTGACCGGCATCGTCGGCGGCATGCGGCAGGCGGCGATGGCGCTCGGCCTGGTTCCGCGAGACCGGCTGCGGCTGATCGAGATACCGCTCGCGCTGCCTTCGATTCTCTCCGGCATCAAGACCTCCGCGGTGATCAACGTCGGCACCGCCACCATCGCCGCGTTCATCGGCGCCGGCGGCTACGGCGAACGCATCGCCTCCGGCCTTGCGCTGAACGACAACGTCACGCTGCTCGCCGGAGCGATACCCGCCGCGGCGCTGGCGCTCATCGTGCAGGGCGCGTTCGAGCTGGGCGAGCGGCAATTCGGGTGGATGGCGCGCGCGCAAGGGCGCGCTCAGTAGCTTCCTTGTGTGGTGCGGCTCCGAGGGGCGGGTAGAATCCTGACAGCAGGCGGTTTTTTGACCGAGCCCATTGAAGCAACAAGCGTGTATGGTGAAAGACTTTTGACGGAAACACTCCGCAAAGGTGCTTTGCAAACCGCCCGAAGTGTCAACTATTTTGTCAACCAATTCACGTTAGATTGCATGTTCTCGATCCGTAGCGATTCCAAATTTCGCATCCTTCTCGGCGTTGGCGCGGCTTTGTTGGCGGCCGGCGCGCTGGCTGGCGTGCTTGCCTTAGAACGCGGAGCATTTGGGCCCAGTGCCCCCGCTAGATCCTGGCTGCTCTATGTGGCAGCAGTCCCGTGTTATTTCCTGCTTCAGTTCTTTGCTGAGTCCGTGCTTCAGGGGTTCTGGGGTGCCTCGTCGCTAGTTGCGAAGGCCGTACCTATTTTGCTACTCGTGGGGTTTTACACCGTGTGGTTTGTCTATGTTGCATAGTAGCCGCATGCAATCTAACCGCGCGGCCCACGCGGAGCCTCTGAAGCAGCGCTCCCTGTGGCATCCTTCATCTCGTCGGCCCGGTGGCCGCGGACGTTAAGTTGCCCTCCAAGGTGCGGAAGCGCGACAAACACTTCATTCCAGAAGACAACGCAATCTGAGTTTGAGGAATGCAACCCAACCACTCAATCAGCGGCTACATTTTCTTAGCGCGCTGGTCGGTGCGCGTTATCGAGAACGTTCAATGCGGGAGTCGGAACGATGATGAGTGAAGCCAAGCCCCGCGTGTATGACATCCTTGCCAGGGCCTTCATACAGGAGGACGTGCGAACGTGTTTCGCGCTCCTCGGGGATGCGAACATGAATTGGGCCGCGCGCTTGTCGGAGCAGGGATGCCGCATGGTCTATGTCAGGCACGAGCATTGCGCGCTCGCGGCCGCGATGGCGTACGCGCGCAAGGCTGCGGACGTCGGCGTGGCGAGCGTCACCTGCGGGCCCGGCGTGACGCAACTCATCACGGCGCTGCCCGCGGCGGTCCGCGCGCACCTGCCGCTGGTGGTGTTCGCCGGCGAAGCCCCGCTGAAAAGCGGCTGGTACAACCAGGAAATCGACCAGGCGCCGCTCATCACCGCGACGGGCGCCGGGTATCACAGCCTGCACATGC